>DATCZR010000256.1:0-6240 GCA_036525835.1 Cyclobacteriaceae bacterium | reverse complement strand
TTGGTACATAAAACCAACCGGCTTTCTACTGCTCCTATTTTTATTGACGATACCCCTGCACTATCTATCCTTGAACTCAGAGCAAAATGCAGGAGGTTAAAAGCAGAACACAACATTCAACTTATCGTGGTAGACTACCTTCAGTTGATGAAAGGTGAAATCGGAGGAAACCGCGAACAAGAGATTGCGTCAATTTCAAGAGCGTTGAAAGGTGTAGCCAAGGAATTGAACGTACCCGTAATTGCGTTGTCTCAGCTAAGCAGGGGAGTGGAAACACGTGGTGGTGATAAGCGGCCTCAATTATCTGACCTTCGCGAGTCTGGCTCTATTGAACAGGATGCTGATATTGTCATGTTTCTTTACCGCCCTGAATATTATAAGATTACGGTGGATGAAGATGGCATGCCTACTCAGGGAATGGCTGAAGTATTGATTGCTAAAAACAGAAACGGATCTCTGGAAAATGTAAAGCTTAAATTCATTGGCAAGTACACCAAGTTTGCTGACTTTGATGGCCCAGCCAACGAGAACCCATTCTCAGGCATGATCACAAAAGAAAGCAGACTGAACACTTTCGAGAAACCGGAAGAACCTCCATTGCCAGATGATGAGACCCCTTTCTAGGCTTCCACAATTGGATAGGTGCAATACGAGAGGCTAATCCTTACTCATTTTTGATTTCAGACTTCAATTCGTATATTATATAGTATGAAAGCCCTCGTACTTAGCGCACCCGGACAAATCGAACTCAAAGAAATCCCAAAACCCGATCTGGCCTCCGGCAAGGCATTGGTGAAAATGAGGGCCGTGGCTCTCAATCGAAGAGATGATTGGATTAGGGAAGGCAAATATCCAAGAATTAAATATGGTGTCACCTTGGGGTCAGATGGCTCTGGCGTTGTGGAGGATGTTTTCGATGATATCCACAAGCCTTGGGTAGGCCAGGAAGTAATAATTAATCCAAATATAAACTGGGGCAGTGACCCCGAAGTACAATCCAATAAGTATACTATTCTTGGGATGCCGGTAGACGGCACTTTTTCTGAATACATCTTGGTGGACGTTGACAGGCTCCATCACAAACCTTTTCATTTGGATTTTCTTCAGGCGGCAACGCTTCCGCTGGGAGGTCTAACAGCCTATCGGGCATTGTTCAAAAGAGGCGGCTTAAGGCCTGGCATGAATGTGCTTATCTCCGGATTTGGTGGAGGCGTGGCGCAGTTCGCCTTTCTGTTTGCACAGGCTGCAGGAGCCAGTGTGTATATCACTTCCGGAAGCAACGAAAAGATAGAGAAAGCATTGAAGATGGGTGCCGTTGGCGCTTTCAATTACAAGACGCAAAGCAACTATGAGGACTTATGGAAGACCAAGGGTGGATTTGATTTGATTATTGATAGTGCAGGAGGGGATCAACTCAATAACCATATCAAAATACTCAGGTCACATGGAAGGATTGTGTTTTATGGAGCCACCAATGGATTGCCAGGCAAAATAGATTTATATCGAATGTTTTGGAAGCAACTAACGCTGCAAGGCACAACCATGGGTAATGACTCTGAATTTAATGAGATGATTTCCTTTGTAAGTAAACATAAAGTGCGACCCGCAGTTGATTCGATTCGACCCTTTTCTAAAATAGTGGAGTCTTTTCAAGATATAACCAAACCCAATAAGGTGGGTAAAATTGTATTCCAGATATAAAACATAAAAGCCACGATTCGTGGCTTTTATGTTTTAAGTAAGTATATGACTAAGACGATTAGATTATTTTGGATGAATTCTCTACCCAAACGCTAATTTGAGTCTTTCTTTTTCCCGCTATCATCAAGTCTTTACCAGTGACATCGTTCAGGTCACTCCTATTGGTATCATTTAAATTTGCTGTGTTTTTACGCTAGCCGATTTATTTTCTGTCCTTGAATTAGTGTTCGTCATTTTTCTGATCGGTTCTGGATTAAATGGTTTTAAATCAGAAGCCTAGTTTCCATTCATGACTTCAGATTGATTTGGATCAACTGCTGATTTACCCTTCTTCATAAATGTCTCCAACTTTTGATCAAAGGCTTTCTTGGCTGATTTAAGTGATTCATTGGCCTTCGTTATCACCTCGTCGGCCATTAGTTTTGATTCGTTTTTAATTTTCTTTCTGGTTTTTTTTCCACTGCTGGGTGCTAACAGTAATCCTGTTACCGCACCAATTGCGGCGCCTAATAAGAAACCACCAATAACTTTCGTCTTAGTATTCATGATAAATAAATTTAAATATTGTGGTCTTGAGATTTTCAAGACATTCCTTGTGATTGAAGAACTACTTTAAAAACAAATTAAGATGTGCATCTTGGTAACTATTTTCATATAGCATTCGAATGCCATACTTCATCCTTCGTTCATAACAACGAGCGGTGGGAGATAAAAGTTCAAAAAATTAAAAAATAATTGGATAATCTAACTCATTTCAGTCCAGCTCATCCTGCAATTGCCTTAACTCTTTGATCGTTTTGTGATCGTTTTGTCGGGCCGCCATTTTTATCCCTTCAGCTACAACAATTTTAGTTTCTTCAATTCGGTTTTGCTCTAGCAGTAGGGTAGCCACTTGATAATAGGCAGGTACATATTGAGGATTCTCCTTGATTAGAGCCAGTAGTAAACCAATCGCTTTATCCTGATCTTCGGTTGCCCATTCAAGCGCCAACGCATAACGGCTAAATGAATCCGAGGGATCTTCCAGGATGTATTGTTCCAGTAATTTTATACGTTCAATATTCATTTGGTTTTTCAAGGGTAGGGGTTCAAATTTTAGCATTTTATGAACTATCTTGAGGCCAATTTAATAAGGATTTTGTTTAACGATTTGATAATCATTTTGTTGGTCATTTTATGAAGATATTAGTTTGCATTAGCCACGTACCGGATACCACCTCAAAGATCAACTTTGTAGACAATAACACGAAATTTGATACCACTGGAGTCCAATTCATAATAGGCCCTTATGATGACTACGCTTTAGCAAGAGCAATTGAATTGAAAGAATCACAGAATGCAAGTGTCACGGTGTTAAATGTGGGTTTAGTTGAAACAGAGCCCACCATACGCAAGGCGCTTGCTATTGGAGCTGATGATGCCATCCGTGTGAACGCATTCCCCTCTGATTCCCTTTTCGTAGCCACCCAGATCGCTCAGCACGCAAAAGAGTTTGACTTGATTTTAATGGGTCGCGAGTCAATTGATTACAATACAGGAGTTGTGCACAGTATGGTAGGTGAAATGCTAGGTATGCCCGCATTTTCTCCAGTTATGAAATTGGATATAGAAGGAACTACCGTGAAGATGCAACGTGAGATTGAGGGTGGTAAAGAGTCACTCGAAGCTTCGCTGCCATTGGTGGCAGGATGTCAGGAACCAATTGCCGAGTGGAAAATTCCAAATATGCGAGGTATTATGTCCGCTCGTACGAAACCACTGAACGTAGTCGAGCCTAAGTCAATAGAAGCAGCAGTTCAGTATCAGCAGTATGAAATGCCTGCACCCAAAGGAACGGTGAAAATGATTAGTGAAGATAATGTAGCTGAATTGGTTAGCTTACTTAAGAACGAAGCAAAAGTTATTTAACAATTTGAATTTTTGATTTTATGGCAATATTAGTTTTTGCAGAAAGCGCAGAGGGAAAAATTAAAAAAACTTCACTGGAGGCAGTAGCCTATGCGCACGGCATGGGAGATAAGGTCTCTGCGGTAGTGATGGGAGCGGTGGAGCAATCTGAATTGGAAGGGCTTGGTAAATATGGGGCGTCTAAGGTATTGAGTGTTTCAGATGATCGACTCAACCAGGGAGTGATTAAAGCATACGCATCCGTATTGAATCAAGCCATGGAGAGGGAAGGAGCAGATATACTTGTCTTGGCCAATTCATCGTTAGGCACACCTGTTGCCGCGAGCGTGGCCATAAAGCAAAATGCAAGTCTGGCTTCTAATGTCGTTGAGCTACCAAACGCGAGCAGTGGTTTTGTTGTCAAACAAAGCATTTATACCGGAAAAGCTTTTGCTCTGGTGGAAATGAAAAATAAGAAAAAAGTAATCGGGATAAGGAAAAATGCGATTGAATTGAAAGAAGTCAGCGGTAGTGCGGAGGTTACGAGTTTTTCGGCCAACCTCACTGATGCTGATTTTTCTACCAAGATCACCAGTACGGAGAAGGCAACAGGTGATGTATTATTACCGGAAGCAGAAATTGTGGTATCAGGAGGCCGTGGTATGAAAGGGCCTGAGCATTGGAACATCATTGAAGATTTAGCCAAAACATTAGGGGCCGCCACTGGCTGCAGCAAGCCTGTTTCTGACATCGGTTGGAGACCCCATCATGAGCACGTGGGCCAAACGGGAATAAAAGTAGCACCCCAGCTGTATATCGCCATCGGAATTTCCGGGGCTATTCAACACCTGGCTGGTGTCAATTCCTCAAAGTATATTGTGGTCATCAACAAGGATCCTGAGGCACCATTTTTCAAAGCAGCTGACTACGGTATTGTTGGCGATGCCTTTACTGTGGTACCCAAACTTACCGAAGCGCTAAAGGCAGCCAAATAATGGCAACTTATTTTTTGAAAGTGAAAGGGTTTATCAATATTTATTTAATTTCGATTTAGAGAAGCGGACGTTTTGAAGAAAATTAAACTTGAAATTTTAGGCCTTTCATCCAGTCAATCACAAACTGGATCATTCGCTTTGGTGTTGGGAGAAACTGAAGGAAATAGAAGATTGCCTATTATCATTGGAATGTTTGAAGCCCAGGCGATTGCTATTGAAATTGAGAAAATTATTCCCAATCGGCCAATGACTCATGATTTGTTTAAGTCGTTTGCCAATAGCTTTAATTTTCATGTTGAGGAAATAGTAATTTCTGACCTGAAGGAGGGTGTATTCTTTGCTAAAATCGTGTGCACGGATGGACTTAAAAAACACGAAGTAGATGCCAGACCATCGGACGCCATCGCCATAGGTCTTCGTTTTGATTCACCTATTTTTACTTATGAAAATATTCTGGCAGAAGCAGGAATAGTGCTTACCGATGAAGAAGATGAAGAGGAAAAAATGGAAGCTAAAGCGGAATCCAAAGTGAGAGTGAAAAAAGAAAAGAAGAGCACTGGAGAAGATTACAAGAATTATTCAGTAGATAAACTCAATGAGCTCTTGAAAGATGCCATTGATAAGGAGGATTATGAGAGGGCCGCAAAAATCCGGGATGAACTGAGTAAACGCAATTAGCCTCGCTACCCCCAATGGATTACCTAAGAGGCTTAGCCGGATTGATTTTTATTCTCGCCCTGGCTTATCTCTTTTCACATAACAAAAAAATCATTGATTGGCGATTGGTGGCAATCGGGATGTTGATCCAAATCGCCATTGGATTCATTATCGCCAAAGTCGAATTTGCCCAGCAGTCTTTTGCTTACCTCAGCGACCAATTTGTAGTTATTCTGAGTTTTGCTCAAAAGGGTGCCGAATTTTTATATGGCGACTTGGCTAAAAACAGCACCAACGATCCTGGTGCTAAACACAGCCTTGGTTTCCTGTTTGCCTTCCAGGCTTTACCTACCGTTATTTTTTTCTCTGCTTTGTCGGCTGGACTTTATTATCTGGGCATCTTGCAGAAAGTGGTGTATGGATTTGCCTGGATAATGGCAAGATCCATGAGACTGTCCGGCGCTGAAAGTCTTTCCGCATCTGCCAATATATTTATGGGACAAACAGAGGCGCCTTTGCTGGTGAGGCCATTTATGGCGAGAATGACAAAGTCAGAATTGAATTGCCTGATGGTTGGCGGTATGGCCACTATTGCAGGAAGTGTACTGGGTGCTTATGTTTCGTTTTTAGGTGGTGGAAACCCGGCAGAGCAATCCAGATTTGCAGGCTATTTACTGAGCGCGTCCATCATGAATGCACCTGCTGCCATTGTGTTGGCAAAAGTATTTATGCCGGAAGAGCAGCCCGAACAAATAGACAGACAGTTGAAAGTGGACAAAGACAAGATAGGGGTAAACTTTGTCGACTCATTGGCAACCGGGGCTGCGGATGGACTCAAGCTGGCCCTTAATATTGCCGCCATGCTATTGGCTTTTATTGCCGTTATCTATGCCATCAATTGGATATTGGTAGATGGTATTGGAGCCATAACAGGATTAAATCAATTTGTAGTCGAAAGCACGGATGGTGTGTTTAACGGATTTTCCCTTCAATATATTCT
>DATCZR010000255.1:0-3707 GCA_036525835.1 Cyclobacteriaceae bacterium | reverse complement strand
GGCGGGGCTTTTGTACATCCTGAAAAAGATTTAAGCATTGGTCTGGTCATTAAAAACATAGGATTGGTGCTTCAGGAGTACTCTCCAACAAGCACCTCCAGGCTGCCTTTTGATGTGCAGGTTGGTATAAGCTATAAACCGGCACATATGCCATTGAGATTTTCTGGAACGGTTTATAATTTAAGCGATTACCAGATTCCATACCCAGGATTGCAGTTGGCAGATGAAAAGCCAAGCACGTTGGATAAAGTGATGAGTCATCTTAACTTTGGTGCTGAGTTGCTTATTCACAAGAACGTTGATATTCTGTTGGGCTACAATTTTCAAAGACATCAAGAGCTAAAATTAGAAGGATCAGGTGGAGGTTCAGGTATTTCAATTGGAGCATTACTAAAATTGAGGGATATCAATTTTTCGTTTAGCCGTTCTGGATATGCAACCGGAGGTGCTTATCAGTTATCTCTGAATATGAACACAAAAAGGATTTTAAGGAGGAAATAGGATTATGATGGATTCAGCGTATTTAACACCGCGGCAAATTGTAGCCGAACTAGACAAGTATATTATTGGGCAGGATGATGCCAAGAGAAATGTAGCCATAGCGCTTCGCAATCGTTGGAGACGAATGAGTGTAAAATCTGAAATTAAATCTGAGATTATACCTAATAATATTTTAATGATAGGAGCCACAGGGGTGGGTAAGACCGAGATTGCCAGGAGACTGGCTAAGTTGGCTGATGCACCATTTGTAAAAGTGGAAGCCTCCAAATTTACCGAAGTGGGTTATGTAGGTCGTGATGTAGAGAGCATGGTACGTGACCTCGTAGAACAGGCGGTGAACATGGTTAAGGCTCGCAAAAAAGAAGCAGTAAAAGAACGTGCAGCAGTGATTGTAGATGAGATTATTCTTAATGCCTTGATTCCTCCATTAAAAAATGCTTCTATTCGGTCACAGACTATTTCGAATAACGATGACAACACAGAGATGCCTGTAAATGACGCAGAGTTAAATGAACGTACGCGAAACCTGTTTCGGGAAAAGATAAAGAATGGGGAGATGGAAGACAGAAAGGTGGAGATACAAATTAACCAGAGGAGTAGTCCGGGTGTGGGCATGATAGGAGCGGGCATGATGGATGAAGCCTCCATGATGAACCTGCAGGATATGATTAGCGGTATGTTACCCAAGAAAGCGAAAAAGAGAAAAGTGACGGTAGCTGAAGCAAGGAAAATTTTGTTGGAGGAAGAAGCTTCAAAACTCATTGATATGGATGAGGTAAAAGAGGAAGCCATTCATGTAGCTGAAAACTCGGGTATTATTTTTATTGATGAGATCGATAAGGTGGCCTCCGGATCTGCTAAGAAGGGTGGACCGGACGTAAGCCGGGAAGGTGTTCAGCGAGATTTGCTTCCCATTGTGGAGGGAAGTACCGTAAATACAAAACACGGTATTGTTAACACTGATCACATTTTATTCATCGCTGCGGGTGCCTTTCATATGTCCAAGCCTTCAGACTTAATTCCTGAATTACAAGGTCGGTTTCCTATTCGCGTGGAGCTCAATAACTTGACTAAAGATGATTTTGTGCGCATTCTTAAAGAGCCTAAGAATGCATTGACTAAGCAATATATTGCGTTGTTTGAAGCCGAGGGAGTTTTTATTGAATTTAATGAATCAGCATTGGAGGCCATTGCACAAACTGCTTTTGAAATCAATGGAGAGCTTGAAAATATTGGTGCCAGGCGATTGCATACCGTAATCAGTAGATTGCTGAATGAATTTCTGTTTGATGTACCAGACAAAATTGGTGTGAATTCAAAAATCATAGTGTCCAAAGACATGGTGGCAGATAAACTCGCTGGTTTGGTTAAAAATCGTGACTTGAGCGAGTATATTTTATAATGGGCAGATCATTTCTGATTGCAATATGTCTCTTGTGGCCATTTGTGATTGTTCATGCCCAAGAGCAGGATTCAACCAGAGATGACTTCATAGAGTCTTATTCCAGGTATTTCTTTTTGGGTCCACTAATCAAAAGGAATAATCTCGAATTCAATATTCTTTCAGCTGTAGACATCAAGAAAAGCTACACTTTCAAGGCCAATCATACCTACAGTCTTGGCTTTAACCTCAATCTATTCGATGTAAATCTGGGAATTGTTTTTGCGGTGCCGTTAGGTACCAAAAGCGAGCAACTATACGGGTCCAGTGATGTCTCTGATTTGCAATTGACGGCTTACAGCAGGAGATGGTTTGCTGATGCTTATTATCAAAAATACAATGGGTTCTATGTCCAATCTCCTGATGTGGTTATTCCTACTGGTCAACCTTTTCCGCAACGACCAGATTTAGTCACACGAAATTTAGGAATGTCTTTTGCCTATATTTTTAATCATGAGAAATTTTCATTGAGAGCTCCTTATCTTTTTAGTGAGCGACAAAAGGTAAGTAAGGGCTCGTTCTTAGTGAGCTATGTGTTATCTGCATTTAACATGGAGGCAGATTCAGCACTGATCCCTTCTTCCCGATGGAATGAGTGGGGCGAAGGTGCTTCCGTAAATGAGTTGCGGGTTACCTCACTTGGTTTAGCTCCAGGATACAGCCATACATTTGTGATAAAAAAGTTCTTTTTGAACATGACTCTGGCACTTGGACCAGCCCATTATTGGGTATTGTATAAAGAAGCGGCCAGTTCGGCCCAAAATGATATTAGAATTGATTTTTATTCCTTAGTCAGAGTTGGGATTGGTTACAATGGAGAGCGGGTTTTTAGCGGTCTTAGCGTGACCTCTCAATCTAGAAGTCTAACCTACGAACGCACCACATTTCAGAATTCTATTTCTACAGTTCGGTTTGTTGTTGGATTTCGGTTTTTGGAACGAGGGTCCCTCAAAAGAAAAGCAACGGATTTGATCCCGACCTCTTTTTAGTTTTCTTTTCGTTTATTCTTTTTAGGAAAATCAAAGAAATCCAACTTTCCACAACCCCATTTTATTTCACGCCAAGATGCAACACTAAGGTCGCCTGCCACGATACCGCAGGTAGGTATGTTCATGATGTGTTCATTGAATAGTGCGTTGGCGAAATCTGTGAAACCTGGGTTATGACCAAACAGCATAAGGATTTCATAGTTGTCATTTTGTTCGCTCAACACCTGCAACAGTTCATCTTCACCGGCATGATAAATTCTTTTATCCGTTTTTATTCTTTGTTTATCGTAATTCAGGATTTTGGCAATTTCTTTACAGGTTGTTAATGCTCTTTTAGCTGGAGAACTTAGCATGAGATCGGGGATAATTTCCCTTTCTTTCAATCTCTTGCCCATGCGGGGTGCATCACCTTTGCCTCTGTCATTAAGTGGTCGGTCAAAATCACTTAGCCCTGGATTATCCCAGCTTGACTTGGCATGTCGAACCAGTATGAGTGTTTTCATTCTTGGTGTTATTATAAACTGCCTATCTATTCACGTGAATATAATGAATGCTAACCTTATCTTTGCGACTTGTTATGGCTAAGAGACCCCTGGGAAAGAGAGTTAAATATGCTCTCATCTACTATTTTGTGCGTTTTCTGATTTTTGCTTCAAATGTTATTCCTCGAACAGCGTGGCTCTCGTTTTGCGGGATGTTGGGTAGGGGAGCTTATTCATTTGCCACCAAAACCAGGGAACAGATTATATTTCATTTAGGTCTGGCCTATAGCACGG
>DATCZR010000254.1:0-8120 GCA_036525835.1 Cyclobacteriaceae bacterium | reverse complement strand
AACGGGACCGATTGTCTTCCACTCCCTTTGAAGATCCTTGAATATTGAAAAACTATTTTCGGCACCCTCTCCGTCTTCCAGTGACCGTAACTTATTCAGAATGGCGTTTTTTTTGATCAGGTTTTCATTTTTTAATTGGTCCTGCTCTTTGAAGAACGCGTTCCTTTTGCTTTTTATCAGCTTAAGGGTGGCATCAAATTCGTGATCCACTTTATCGCCCCTATATTCAAAATCATCTTTAGCCCCTCCATCGGCTATGAACGCTTTGATCGCTATTGCCTTTTCTTTATTCCGGATAGACTTGAACAAAGGTCTTACCTCATTTATGATCAGATCACACTTGGCAAAGTTGGTATCACTGACCAAATCCTTGACCACCTTCAGCAATTCCTCTTTTGAAAGGTGGTTATAGTCGACTTGTCCTTCTTCGAGATCGTCTGTTGATGAAATATTTTCAACATCTTCTAATGTATGATCAGAAACTAGTGAAGAATCACGTGTCTTGCGGGATGAGTTTTCTACCTCATTTTGCTCTTGTGATGCTTCTTCAGGATTATTATTCTGCTCCGTGCGCAAATCCATTTCGTTTTCCATGAATTTCAATCTATCCTCTACAATAACGTAAAAAAAAATGAAAATGAATCAATCAATTCATTCGAGGATCTTCAGGATAATTAGAATAAATCGAAAACCGTCCGCCCAAACTTTCCAAAGATTTCTTCCACATCTCTTTAGGGCTGGTTTCAAAAACCAATTCACTATCAAATTTATCACTTACGATCCAGGATTCTACCTCCAGTTCTTCGTCCAATTGTTTTTCCGACCATCCACTATAACCAAGAAAAAATTTGATGTCGTATGGTTTAATCTGTTGGGTATTGATCAAAAATTTTAAGTTGTCGAAGTCACCCCCCCAATATACGTCATCCGTAATTTGAGTTGCCCCTGTCAAATCTTCGCACCGGTGCAAATAATGCAGCGTATCCTGTTGCACCGGACCTCCCACAAAAACAGGCGCATTAAATTTTTCCAAGCCCTCCATCACATCTCCTAACATCGCCAGGGAAGGTTTGTTCAACACAAAACCAAAGGAGCCCAATTCGTTGTGCTCACACAGGAGGACAATACTTCGTTCAAAATTAGGATCGGGTAAATAAGGTTCGGAAACCAATATCTTACCTTTTGATGGTGCTATCTTATTCTTGTATTTGAAAAACTCCATAATCTGTTATTAAAACGATCTGTTCAAAAAAGGGTTGCCGCTTACGGTGGTAATAAAGTACACATTGTTATGAGATGCAACCTATGCTTTTATTAATTTAAAGAAAAATTATCGATTATAAATGAAAGGCCTTTCAGAGATAAGAACGGAGTATTCAAAATCTACCCTAGACACAAGTTCCGTTTTGGCAGATCCCATAAAGCAATTCGAAAAGTGGTTTGAGGAAGCATTGGATTCAAAAGCTTTGGAACCCAACGCCATGACTTTGTCTACCTTAACTGAAGGAGGAACGCCCACGTCAAGGATTGTGCTTCTAAAGGGCGTGGAAGGCGGGCAATTTGTATTCTATACCAATTACCAAAGCCAAAAAGGCAGAGAGCTGGAGGCGCACCCGGCCTGTTCATTGAATTTTTTTTGGCCGGAGCTGGAACGACAAGTACGCATTGAAGGAGTAGCCCAGCGTGTGTCACCGGCATCATCGGATGCTTATTTTCAAAGCAGACCCAGAGCCAGTCAGATTGGTGCCTGGGCCTCGCCTCAAAGTGCGCTGATTAAGGACCGCCTCATTCTGGAACAGCGGATTTTAGAAATAGAAAAAAGATATACAGACCTCAAGGTATTGCCCAGACCCAAGCAGTGGGGTGGTTATGCCATCACGCCAATGGAAATAGAGTTTTGGCAAGGAAGACCCAACAGGCTCCATGACAGAATTGTTTATACCTTCATGGATAAGCAGTGGAAAATAAACAGGTTGGCGCCTTAAAGAATATCCATCAATGAATTCACGCCAACCGTTTTTCTTGTTGTAAAGCCTTCTCCGTAAGGCACTCCTATGGCATGACCCAATTCTACACCCCTTGCCTCCAACATTTGCATAAACGCCTGGCTTGAAATGTAGGTTTCCGGCTCCTTACTATTGGGATCATGGAATTGCGACTTAAATGCTTTTACCGCTTGCATTTTCTTTTCCCAATGAGTTGATACATCTACAATTAGATCGGGATTTATCCATTGACTTTGGATATAATGAAACAGAACCTTCGGCCTCCAGGCCTGTTGCAGTTTGCCGCTGTCTGTTGTTTCCACTTTTGACAATCCTGAAAGAAAGCAGGAATGAAATGCCAGCGCTGCTCCATTGCCGTGATCGGGATGACGATCGTAAATGGCATTGGCCAGCACCATTTCCGGCCGAAATCTTCTAATGACTTTAATTAATTCTAATTGATGGGTTTCATCATTGGTAAAAAACCCATCTTTGAAATTTAGGTTTTCCCTCACTGACACACCCAGAATTGCAGCCGAGGCTTTGGCTTCATCGTCGCGAATATTCACCGATCCTCGTGTGCCCAATTCTCCTCTTGTCAAGTCAACAATACCTGCTTTTTTTCCCATCGCAATGTGTTTGGCCAGGGTGCCGCCACAGCCCAACTCAACGTCATCGGGGTGAGCACCAAAAGCAAGGATATCTAATTTCATCAGGTTTAGTTTGCCAGTTCAGCTTCTTTGGCGGCCAAAAACTTTTCCGCATCCAGCGCACCCATGCATCCGGTGCCCGCTGCGGTGATGGCCTGCCTATAGATTTTATCTGCTGCGTCACCTACTGCATACACACCTTCAATGTTTGTTTTAGCGGAGCCGGGTATCACTTTGATATAGCCGCTTTCGTCCATATCTATTTGACCTTTAAAGATATCGGTGTTGGGCTTATGGCCTATTGCCAAAAAGAAACCTTCTATTGTCAACTCTTTCTTTTCTCCCGTTTTGGTATTTACAATTCTTACTCCTTTCACACCTGCGTCATCACCAAGCACTTCTTCCGTTTCGCTATTCCAGTGGATTTCGATATTGGGTGTATTCAGCACGCGTTGCTGCATGATTTTAGAAGCCCTCATTTCATCTCTTCGTACGATCAGGTGCACTTTGGTGCACAACTTGGAAAGGTATGTTGATTCTTCTGCTGCGGAGTCACCGGCACCAACTACAGCCACTTCTTTACCACGGTAAAAATACCCATCACATACAGCACAAGCAGAAACACCTTTGTTGGCAAACTTTTTTTCAGATGGCAGGCCTAAATATTTGGCTGTTGCTCCTGTTGCAATAATGACTGACTCCGTTGTAATTTCCTCTTTCTCATCTACCGTCAACTTGAAGGGGTAAGTAGAGAAATCAGCGGCCGTAACCAGTTTATAATGTATTTCTGTTCCGAATCTTTCCGCTTGCTTTTGCAAGTCCACCATCATCTGTGGTCCATTAATTCCATCCGGGTATCCCGGGAAGTTTTCCACATCGTTGGTGGTGGTCAATTGACCTCCTGGCTCTCCTCCGGTTAACAATACCGGTTTGAGTCCGGCGCGAGCTGCATAAATAGCAGCGGTATATCCAGCTGGGCCAGATCCAATGATCAATACTTTAAGTGGCTCTTTTGACATAAAATATCTTTTAAAATCAGAAAAAAAGGTCCCAATCGCTTGAGACCTCGCAAAGTAAACTTTCCAACAACACTATCCCAAATAAGGTTTCAATGCCTTACTTCTGGAGGTATGTCTTAATCTTCTTATCGCCTTCTCTTTTATTTGTCGCACGCGCTCTCTGGTAAGGTTAAACTTTTCTCCAATCTCCTCCAATGTTAATATCTGTTCACCATTTAATCCGAAATATAAAGCGATTACGTCCGCCTCACGTTGGGTAAGTGTGGATAGGGCGCGTTGCACTTCTCTTCGAAGTGAATCGGACATCAAGCCTGAGTCGGGCGTCGCTTCGCTGTCATTCTCCAGCACATCAAGGAGGCTGTTCTCTTCACCCTGAATAAAAGGGGCATCCATGGAAACATGCCTCCCGGAAATTTTCATGGTATCTACTACTTCAGCGGTAGTCACTTCCAATACGGCCGCCAGCTCTTCTGGTGAAGGCTCACGTTCGTATTTTTGTTCCAGCTCAGAAAATGTTTTCGATATTTTATTGAGTGACCCTACCCGATTTAAGGGAAGACGCACAATTCTTGATTGTTCGGCCAGTGCTTGCAATATGGATTGGCGTATCCACCATACTGCATACGAAATAAATTTGAAACCACGTGTTTCATCAAAGCGTTGGGCTGCTTTGATAAGCCCCAGGTTCCCTTCATTGATCAAATCCCCCAGGGTTAAACCCTGATTTTGATATTGCTTGGCCACAGACACCACGAAACGCAGGTTGGCTTTGGTTAATTTCTCCAGCGCGATTTGGTCACCGGCCTTGATTCTCTTTGCCAGCTCAACTTCTTCATCTGCGGTTAATAAATCAACCTTACCAATTTCCTGCAAATATTTATCCAGCGATTGGCTCTCGCGGTTGGTTATTTGCTTGCTGATTTTGAGCTGTCTCATAGACGCAAATCAAAAACTTTACTAATCCCTGAACATTAAGCCCAAAATTTAGTTCCAAAATGTGGCTATGTCAAGGGCTATGCCTGGGGTGCCTCCTCCTTTTTTGGTGGACGTGGCAACAACACTTTTCTAGATAACCGATACTTACCGGTTTTCTTGTCAATTTCCACCAGCTTAACTTTTATTTGTTCGCCTACTTCCATTACGCCATCCATGCTTTCCAGTCGCTCCCACTTTATTTCAGAAATGTGGAGCAGACCATCCTTACCAGGCATAATTTCTACGAAGGCACCAAATGGCATGATCGATTTAACAACGCCATCATATACTTCTCCCACTTCAGGCACGCTTACGATGGCTTTCACACGTGCAATAGCCGCGTCCATCACCTCCTGATTGCTAGAGAAAATATTAACCACACCTTTATTGTTCACTTCTTCAATTACAACGGTGGCCCCTGTAGTTTTTTGTATGTCCTGAACTACTTTACCACCCGGACCTATAACTGCTCCTATCATCTCTTTGTCAATAGTAATGCTGAAGGCTCTTGGTGCATGGGGCTTGAGGTCTGGATTGGATTGTGACAATGTTTTCTTCATCTCCTCCAAAATATGCGATCTTCCCTCCTTGGCCTGGTTCAATGCTTCTTCCAAAAGTTCGTAGGTTAAGCCATCAACTTTGAGGTCCATCTGACATGCGGTAATACCTTTTTCAGTACCCGTCACTTTAAAGTCCATATCTCCAAGATGGTCTTCATCTCCTAATATATCAGACAAGATCGCGTACTTACCCGTTGCACTATCGCTAATCATTCCCATAGCGATGCCCGAAACAGGACTAGAGATAGGAATACCTGCATCCATCAATGCAAGTGAACCTGCACAAACGGTGGCCATAGATGAGGAACCGTTAGATTCTAAGATATCAGAAACCAATCTGATGGTATATGGATTTTTATCATCCGCAGGTATTACTTGTTTCAATGCCCGCATGGCCAAATTACCATGACCGACTTCACGTCTTCCAGGTCCTCTATTTGGCTTTACCTCTCCCGTTGAAAATCCGGGGAAGTTATAATGCAGAATAAATTTGTTGTATCCGGAGAACATGGCTCCATCAATCATTTGCTCATCCAGCTTGGTACCCAATGTCACCGTGCTCAATGATTGTGTTTCACCTCGTGTGAAGATACTTGATCCATGAGCTGCGGGAAGGTAATTTACTTCTGACCAAATGGGTCTCACCTCGTTAAGCTTACGGCCGTCCAAGCGCACCTTGTCATTTAATACCAGGTCACGACAAGCCTTTTTATGGACTGACTTGTAGTATTTCTTTACCAGGTCCTTATTTACCTCTGTATCTTCTGGTAATGATTCAAGGTACTCCTCTAATGGCTTAGCAAAATTCTCAGATCTAGCTTTCTTATCTGCGTTTTGCTCTTTGGCAACAGCATATAGTTTGTCATAGAACATTTTATAAACCTCTTCTTTCAAGGCCTCATCCTTCACTTCATGATCATAAGTTCTTTTCTGCGTCTTGCCCGCGGCTTGTGCCAACTCTACCTGTACGGCACATTGCACCTTGATCGCATCATGCGCGATTTTCATGGCATCGAGCATATCTTTCTCGCTCACTTCCTTCATTTCCCCTTCCACCATCAAGATGTTATCCTTGGAGGCGGCAACGATCAAGTCGATATCCGACTTCTCTTTTTGCTCCAGCGTGGGATTAACGATGAATTCGGTGCCCACGCGGACAACCCGGACCTCAGAAATAGGCTCCTGAATGGGAATGTCAGAAACCGCAAAAGCACTTGAAGCTGCAAAAGCTGCCAGAGAGTCTGGCAATGAATTCTCATCTCCAGAAATAAGTGAAATGCTTACTTGTGTTTCAGCATGATAATCATCTGGGAACAAAGGTCTTATTGCTCGGTCAACCAAGCGACTGATGAGGATTTCATAATCGGATAACCTGCCCTCACGTTTCAAAAATCCCCCTGGAATTTTACCTGTGGAGGCAAATTTCTCCTGGTAATCGACAGACATGGGCAGGAAATCAACTCCTTCTTTGGCCGTTTGTGAAGCAACCACTGTTGCCAAAAGCATGGTTTTGCCCATGGTTACCACAACAGCTCCATCAGCTTGACGAGCCAGTTTCCCTGTTTCAATAGTGATTTCGCGCCCGTCAGGAAGCTTACAGGTTTTCTTTATAATATTCATTCTTATCAATTGTTAGTGGATACAAACCGACTGGTTTACCCATGTGTAAATAAAGCGAAAAGGGAACCTTAGGTTCCCTACGCTATTTGTTAAAATTCTTATTTCCTTAAATCAAGGTCAGCTAAAACAGCCCTATACCTATCGATATTCACTTTTTGCAGGTAGTTAAGGAGCTTTTTGCGCTTACCCACCAGCTTCAACAAGCCAGTTTGAGTTGAAAAGTCCTTCTTTTGACCTTTCAGGTGCTCGGTCAAGTGTTTAATACGGTAGGTAAACAGGGCAATTTGAGACTCCGGAGAGCCTGTGTCGGTCTTAGATTTGCTAATTCCGTGGGTGGTGAACAGCTCTTGCTTTTTTACTGAATTCAGATACATCGCTTCAAAAAATTATTTCTCTTCTATTTTAGTCCGCAAAAGTATACCAGGTGCATTAAAAAAGCAAATTCAGATGATTTCTTCAGAAAGAAGCTTTTTGCTGCGTAGCCACATTTTAAGCTTATCCCAGACCACATTATAGAAATCAGCCTCAAAAAGCCGGGCATCCAACCGGGCCTGCCTCAGGAAGATAAGGCCGATGACGAAAAGGATTGCATCAGCTGCCCAGATTCCTGCAGGAACAGGTATAATTCCCTGTCGCGACCACTTATCTCCCATCATGGAAAGGATGTAGAAAACGATAAAAAACAAAATGGAAGCCAAAACAGGTACACCCAGCCCTCCCCGCTTGATAATGGCACCCAGTGGAGCACCGATCAGAAACATGACAATACACGCAAGAGAATTGGATAATATCTTATGCCACTGAACCTGATAGATCTTAAACTCCGAATCATAGTTGTTGATCTGGTTTTCATAGTTGACCATCTGGCTTTTTATAGACCGGATGTAATTGAGGGCTGCTGCTATTTCCGTCTTGTTGGGGGGTGCTGCAAAAATACTATCCGATTTAGCTTTAATAACCGCCTTTACTGAATCACTTAAAGTCGGATGGTTGTTTTCAGCTATTACCTGGATATGGCTTGTTGGCTCTGGCTTAATCTTGAATGCTGTTGAATCCCTGGCAAATGCGTCGGTTTTAACCCTGTCATTGACGGCTGAATTAGAATTTCGAGAAAATCGTTTAAGCTTATTTTTGGGTACCTCTATGACAGTTTCCTTTGGGGTCGCAGGTGCTTTAATGGTGGGCAAGACTTTCTCCGCCAAGGCGTTTTCTTTTGTCATTTGGCTCGGCAACAGGGTGTTGTTTTTAATTCTGGCAAGAGAATCCCTTTTCCTTTTATGAGCACTCAGGTAGGCTGGCATGGGCAGCGTA
>DATCZR010000253.1:0-6834 GCA_036525835.1 Cyclobacteriaceae bacterium | reverse complement strand
ATGAGTTATTTCACACACAACTTCGTAAACCCTACTAACTTTTTTTAAATTGGGCGGCCTTTGAAAGAAAAAGGTCATGCCGCTATATCCTTTTAAAATCTAATAAACTATGAAAAATACGTTGTTCAGCCTCCTTGCGCTTGCTGCTCTTATTATTTCTTGCTCACCTGAAGGGAAATACGAAACCAAAACAGGCGATAGCAATGGCTATTCCTACGAATATGTCACCAATGATCCATTAAAAGTGCGGATATACACCCTGCCTAACGGATTGAAAGTGTACCTCAGTCAGAATGATGCCCAACCGCGCATTCAGACACAGATAGCCGTAAAAGCAGGAGGCAAAAATGATCCCTCAAATGCCACAGGTCTGGCGCATTACCTGGAACATATCATGTTTAAGGGAACTGCCGATTTTGGAACCTTGAATTGGGGAAAGGAGTCCGTTTTACTTGACAGTATTGAAAACATGTTTGAGCACTACAGGACGCTTACAGACTCAATACAAAGGATCAACTACTACAAGCTAATTGATCAGGTTTCTAACAAGGCTGCTTCCTTCGCCATCGCCAACGAATACGACAAGATGACTGCCGAAATTGGCGCACAAGGGACCAATGCCTACACCACAGAAGATCGCACGGTTTATATAAACGATATCCCAGCCAACCAACTCAACAATTGGGTTCAGATCGAAGCCAATCACTTCAAGAAAATTGTTCCTCGGTTGTTCCACACAGAATTAGAAGCTGTATATGAAGAAAAGAACAGAAGCCTGGATAGCGATTTTTGGAAAAGCTATGAAGCCATGCTTGGAGCCATTTTCACAAAACATCCTTATGGAACACAAACGGTTATCGGAACGATCGATCACTTGAAGAATCCTTCAATAACAGAAATCAAAAAGTACTTCGACACCAACTACAGGCCTAACAATGTTGCCATCTGCTTAAGTGGTGACCTCGATTACGACAAAACCATTGCCACCATTGACAAATATTTTAGTGACTGGAAGCCAAATGATCAACTGAAACCTATGGAAAAAGTAATAGAGGATCCTATTTCAGAACCTATCCTGGTGGATGTATATGGACCAGAGGCAGAATGGATAAATATAGGTTTTCGATTTAACGGAACGGGTTCGGAAGACTATCAAATGGTGAGAATGATTGACATGATTCTTGCCAATTCACAAGCTGGCCTGATCGACCTCAACTTAAAGCAACAACAGAAAGTCTTACAACCTACATCCTACGTGCGGGATTTCAATGACTACAGTATTCACACACTTGAAGGCAGGCCACGTGATGGCCAGACACTAGAAGAAGTAAAGGATTTACTTTTGGAGCAAGTTGAGCTACTGAAGAATGGTGAATTTGAAGATTGGTTGATCAAGGCAATAATCAATGATTTTAAGATAAGCAGCTTACGTGCTTCCGAACAAAATTGGTCTCGCTCCAATGATTTGGTGATAGCATTTACCAATAACATACCTTGGGCAAGTTATATTGGTAAAGATGACGCATTAAAAAGCATTACCAAAGAAGACATTGTCAAGTATGCCAATGATCACTATGCTAATAATTATGTAGCGGTTTTTAAGCACAACGGAAAAGATACTAATATCAAAAAAGTAAGTAAGCCGCAGATCACTAAAGTTCCATTGAATAAGGAGGACGTATCTCTTTTTCATAAAAGTATTCTTGAAAATGAAGTAGCCAAACTTCAACCCGTTTTTCTAGACTACGACAAAGACATTAAAAGATTCAATCTTAAAAAGGGAGTTGAAGTACGATATACCAATAACACAGACAATGATTTATTCACCTTGTATTATTTAACCGATGCAGGAAGTAACAATAATCCCAAAATTAGCATCGCTGTTAAGTACCTTGAATTTCTAGGTACAACCGATATGTCGGCAGAGGATTTTAAGAAAGAACTATACAAAATTGGATGCAACTTCGGTGTTTACGCGGCTGACGACCGGACCTACATTTATATAAGCGGATTGACAGAGAATATGGATCAAGGGATTCAACTGATGGAAAAACTTTTAGCGAATCCAAAGGATGACGAAGAGGCACTTCAAAAAATGATTGATGGCATATTTAAGGAGCGAGAGAATGCCAAGAAAAATAAATCAACGATACTATTCCAGGGATTGAACAATTATGGACTTTACGGTCCGAACTCTCCATTTACCAACGTGTTGTCAAATCAGGAATTGAGAGCATTGAAACGCAATGAACTTACTGACATCATCAAAGGATTTACCAAAATGCAACATCGGGTACTTTATTTTGGCCCGATGGACCAAACTAGTTTGAGTGCATCTCTCAACAAGAATCACATTGTACCTGATCAATTGGAACCAGTACCAGCACCCGTTGAATTCAAAATGAAAGATGTAACTAATCCAATGGTATATTGGGCAGACTATGACATGGTTCAAGCAGAAATCATGTTTCTCACCAAAGGGGTTGATTTTAATAAAAATCTGATTCCTAAAGCTCAGCTTTTTAATGAATATTTTGGTGGCAACATGAGCTCACCCGTTTTTCAGGAATTACGCGAAGCACAAGGATTGGCGTACGCGGCTTACGCCTTCTATGGAACTGCTTCCAAGGCCACCGGTAATGATCAGTTTTTTGCCTATATAGGTACACAATCTGACAAGCAAGCAGAGTCAATGAAAGCCATGTTGGGGCTCATGCAAAATTTTCCAAGATCTGAAAACGGATTTGAAGTGGCCAAGAGCAATATCATAAATCAAATTGAAAGCCAGCGAATTACTAAAACCAGCATTCTTTTTAGCTATGAAAATGCTGTTCGTAGAGGATTGGATTATGATATCAGAAAAGATATCTATGAGCAGGTGCCTAACATGACTATCGATGACATTCAAAATTTCCACAATCAATATATTAATGGACGAAAATTCAACGTAGTGATTCTGGGCAGTCGCGACAAGCTAAATTTCAAGGATATGACGAAGTATGGCAAGGTTCAAGAACTTTCACTTGATGAAATTTTCGGCTATGAAAAAGTGCAGAAGATAAACGTTGAAAGCCCGAACAATTAACGGCGAGCTTATTCCAGCGAAAGTGCCAGACCTGATATATGGCACTTTTTTTATATTCAAAATCTTGGGAATTGTCGAAAGTTTGAACAAGTACAAACCGGATATGTACAAAGTAATATTAATAAGTTAGCCATCACTACATGGCAACGTTGATATCTCCAGTCTGTCCATACTATAGATAAAATAAAATCGAATTAACCAGATCAGTGATCTGACTGTATTAATTATATTGTATGGCAAAAATTATATTTAACTATGACAACTGAATTAATCCGAAGGTATATCCACTTCATCTCCATTTTTGGAATCGTTAGAACTTTGGTTGCAGAGTATGTTTCGCTAAAACCATTTCTTACAAGAGGTCAATTAGGAAGGCTATCTCCAATTAACGCTGTTTATGGACTTGCGGCCATTACACTTTTAGCTGCGAGCCCAACTTTATGGTTGGGTGGCTTCGGTAAAACGACTGAGTTCTATACCAAAAATTGGATATTCCATCTCAAGCTGACCTGCTTCATTGCGATTGGGTTACTCTCCATTTACCCAACATTCTTTTTTTTTGAAACAACGACAAGGAGATCCTGCGGAAGAAGTAAATGCCCCTAATTCCATATTTTGAATGTTGAGGGCCGAGCTAGTTTTGCTTTTTGTAATTCCATTATTGGCTAGATTAATATCCAGAGGTGTTGACTATTTTGGCGGATAGCTAAGAGGGAATCGTTGCGTTCTTTAAAAGATTACACTAATTATAATAAATCAGTTGCCGCATGACCTGACCGTTTCCCTATCATCAAACTATCATTTGCTTCTCCCGCCTCACCTCTTATATTCGCTTCCCAAATTACTTTTCATATGAAATATTTTTTCCTTGTCTTATCACTCGTAATTAGCTACGTGGGTGTTGCCCAAAAGAAATCACAACCGACTACATCAAAAAAAACTTTAGATCACACGGTCTATGATAGTTGGAAAGAGATTACCTATAAAGAATTAACGCCTGATGGCTCCTACGCAGCCTATACTGTCAATCCCCAGGATGGGGACGGTAATGTTGTATTCTATAATATTAAATCCGGTGCTCAGGATGCCATGCCAAGAGCAGCAAATATTGCCCTGACATTCGATAGTAAATATGCTGTCTTTAAAATAAAGCCACAACAAGATGTGGTCAAAGAGTTACGAAGACAAAAGAAAAAGAAAGAAGATTTACCTAAAGACTCATTGGGAATCTACTCCTTTACCACTCATAAAACGGAAAAACTCCCTAATATAAAATCTTATCAAGTACCAGAGAAAAAAGCAGGCTGGCTAGCCTACCAGAAGGAGGCGCAAAAAGAAGAAAAGCCAAAAGGTACTGAAAAGGCTGAACTCGCCACCAAGGCAAAAAAGTCAAAGAAGAATAGCGAAGAAAATGGTTACACGCTGGTACTCAGAAAAATGTCTGATGGTAAGGAAACCACCTTTGGATTTGTAAAGGACTATCAATTTGCAAAGTATGGACAGGGGCTTTTATTCAGCACGACCGGAAATGATTCTACCCTGCAGGCAGGCATATATTGGTATGATTTGGATAAAGAAGCACTCCAAAATATACATCCAGGTCATCCCAAGTATAAATACAAAGGATTAGCTATCAGTGAACAAGGAGATCAAACGGCCTTTGTGGTCGATACAGACACCACCAAGGCACTCATTCGCCATTTTAAACTCTATCATTGGAAAAAATCAAGTGGCCTAGCCAATCTGCTGGATGTTGAAAAGGAATCTGAACTCCCTTCTGGTTGGATCTTGAGTGAACACCGAACTCCATTATTTTCAAAAAATGGGGATAAACTTTTCTTTGGAACCACGCCCATTCCGATGATTCAAGATACCACATTACTAACCGAGGAAATTGTTAAAGTCGAAATCTGGCATGGCGAGGATCCTTATATCTATCCTATGCAAAACGTGCGACTCGAAAGCGAAAAGAAACGATCCTATTTGGCTACCATCAACCTTAACACGAATAAAATGGTACAGTTGGGTAATGAGCAAATTCCGTCTGTTGAGCTTGGTGATGAAGGTAATGCGTCTCTGGTTTATGGCGAGTCCGATGCGCCGTATCGAAAAGCCATCACATGGGAAGGCGGTGTACCTCAAGACCTCTATCTATTCAACCTGACCGATGGCGATAGTAGAAAAATTGCAACTGCCATCAGGGGAACTGCGGGATTGTCGCCAAAAGCAAACTTTGTGTATTGGTATAGTGAACCAGATACAGCTTGGTATGCCTATTCCGTAAAAAATGAAAATATAGTCAAATTAAATAAAGACTTGAAAGTCAAATTTGCAGACGAGGAAGATGATCACCCTGATTATCCGAGCAGATATGGATCGGCAGGTTGGACCGCCAAAGATGAGCGCTTCATTGCTTACGACCGCTACGACCTTTGGTCATTTGACCCATTCGGAGCAACTGTTCCAGAGAATTTGACCAAGATTGGACGACAGGAAAAAATTAGGTTCAGATATGTTAAACTTGATCCTGAGGAACGTTATATCGATCCCAACAAAGAAATGTTGCTTTCCGCTTTTGATGAAACAACCAAATCCAGTGGCTACTACACCCTTTCATTAAAGAATGGAAAATTAACCAAACGAATCATGGATGACTTTCGCTTCGATGATGCTGTGAAAGCCAAGCAAGCCAATCAACTTTTGTTTACAAGAGAAAGTTTTCGTGAGTTTCCGGATGTTTGGACCACCGCGGATATCAACTTCTCATCGATTAAAAAAATAAGTGACGCCAACCCTCAAATGAAGGACTATTTCTGGGGTACCGTATCGTTAGTGAATTGGACCTCTCTCGACAACGTGCCCTTGCAAGGTCTACTTTATAAGCCTGAAGGATTCAATCCAAAGAAAAAATATCCGATGATCGTTTATTTTTATGAAAAGGAGAGTGACAATATGCATCGTCACACCCCTCCTACTCCTTTGAGATCAACCATTCACAGAACAACCTACGTAAGTGATGGGTATCTTGTGTTTGTACCCGATATCGTTTACAAAATCGGATTCCCTGGTGAAAGTGCTTACAATGCCATCTTGCCTGGTGTTACCAGTTTGATCGACAAAGGATTTGTGGATGAGAAAAATATGGGTGTGCAAGGGCACAGTTGGGGTGGATACCAAACTGCATATCTGGTCACTCGATCTAACCTGTTTAAAGCAGCTGAAGCTGGAGCCATTGTTGCCAACATGGTCAGTGCCTATGGTGGAATCAGGTGGGGAAGCGGCATGAGCAGGATGTTTCAGTATGAAAAAACCCAAAGCAGAATCGGTGGCACCCTCTGGGAGAAGCCTTTACTTTATATAGAGAACTCCCCTATTTTCTTTGCCGATAAAATAGAAACACCTTTACTATTGCTACACAATGACGAGGATGCGGCCGTGCCATGGTATCAAGGCATCGAAATGTATATGGCTTTAAGAAGACTCAACAAGCCAGTTTGGATGCTGAATTACAATGGAGAGCCTCACTGGCCTGTGAAACGTGAGAACAGAATGGATTTTCAAATTCGCATGAAGCAATTTTTTGATTTCTACCTAAAAGGTGCAGCTGAGCCAGAGTGGATGAAAGAGGGAATCCCTGCCATTGAAAAAGGAATCAACAAAGGATATTAAATTTTATCCATTCTGGTTGGCCAGTTTGAAAATGATGGGCAGCACCATTCTTTGACGAACTGGCTTGCCGCGTTGTTTAC
>DATCZR010000252.1:0-19027 GCA_036525835.1 Cyclobacteriaceae bacterium | reverse complement strand
GTACCCCCCAGAGCAGGCTCGTTGATGACCATAAATGTGCCCGATCCGGATTTTGGCTTACCAAACTCTTTTAAGAACTTATTCCATGAGACGTCAATATCCTCTTGTTTTCCTTCCAGTAATGTGGCAAAACCTTCGCTTTCATCTCCATTTACTTTTTGGGATTTCTTCTCTGTGGTCACTTTCTGAGCCAAAGCTGGACTCATCACAGCAGACAAACAAAGAACAAGCATTGCAAACTTATTTCTCATCATGATGTTAATATTAGTACTTAAAGCTAGCAATTATATAAATGCCTAAAAATATACTCATTACAGGGGCCTCGGGCCTCTTGGGAACCAGGCTTACAGAACTTCTCCTACAAAAAGTTTACCAGGTTTCACATCTGTCCAGAAGCAAAAGTGAAGGACCCATTCCCACTTTCACATGGAATGTTGCAGAACAAGAAATTGAGAGCGAAGCACTAGATCAAAAGGATGCCATCATTCACCTGGCTGGTGCAGGAATTGCAGACAAAAGATGGACTGTGAAACGGAAAAAAGAAATACTGGATAGCAGGGTTAAGAGCACTGAACTTCTTTTTGAAGCGCTTAAGAGGGAAAAGCATCAGGTAAAAACTTTTGTTTCAGCATCGGCAATTGGCATTTATGGATTTGCTGGATCTGAAATAGTTTTTGATGAAGATAGTGAGCCAGCGGATGATTTTTTGGCTGCTGTAGTGAAAGAATGGGAAACTGCTGTTGATAAAATTGAATCGCTGGGTATTCGCGTAGTTAAAATACGGATTGGAATATTATTAAGTGAACAAGGCGGAGCATTAAAAGAAATGATGCAACCGATCAAATGGGGAGTTGGTTCTCCACTCGGGAGTGGTAAACAATTCTTAAGTTGGATTCACATCGATGACGTTTGCCAAATGTTTATGAAAGCGATTGAAGACGAGCTGATGCATGGCGGTTACAATGCAGTTGGGCCAAATCCTGCAACTAACAAAGAGCTTACAATAGCTTTGGCCAAAGTGTTAAAGAAGCCATTGTTGCTGCCTAATGTGCCTTCATTTATACTTAAGATAGTCTTAGGAGAAATGGCTGACCTTGTCCTGAAAGGAAGCAAGGTATCGTCAGACAAAATTCAGAAAGCTGGGCACAAATTTTTATTTCCCAAGCTGGAGGAGGCGCTAAGGGATTTATTGCTGATAAAAACGAACTAGATTTTCTTCACTTTTGATGCAACGGAATTTGCTGCTTTTTTAATTTTCTTGCTTGCAGTCTTCACGACCTTTTTAGGCTTCAGCTTTTTTAATGCCTTTTCTTTCTTCTTAACGAGCTTATTAAGTTTCTTCACCTCTCTTTGCAGGGCACTTGTGATCTTTCGTGCTGCTTGCTTAATTGATTTTTTTGATTTTTTGGAAAGGTTAGACATTTCTAACTTTTCCAGCGTCTGATGAACGGCTTCTTCAATCTTGATTCTAATCTCCTTTTTAGTGACCGTTTTCATATGGTTTTTGGTTAACCAAATATAATTTTTATTTACTGTTAGATTATTACCTGCAGGAGAAAATAATAATATGCTAACATTGAAAATATTTCTTGTCCCTTGAAATCCGGCTGAATTGTCACATGGCTTGTATTCATCTTATATTTACATCCTAAAAGGCCGAGTTATGCTGAAAGAAAAAGAAGAAGGTTCGTCACATGATGAAGAACAGAAAATAAGAAAGGCATTCCAAGACAAAGATTGGGCAGAAATAAAGAGTTCTGACTCATGGGTGATTTTTAAGGTGATGTCTGAATTTGTGGAGGGATTTGAGAAATTGGCCAAAATTGGTCCTTGCGTTACTGTATTTGGATCAGCACGCACCCTTCCAACACATCCATACTATCAAATGGCTGAGGAAATTGCGTTTAAATTAGTGCAACACGGATATGGTGTAATTACAGGCGGTGGACCTGGAATCATGGAGGCAGGTAACAAAGGGGCCCATCGAGCAGGAGGCAAAAGCGTTGGACTAAATATTTTCTTGCCCCACGAACAGAAGGGAAACATCTATATCGATCCAGAGAAACTAATTTCATTTGACTACTTTTTTGTTAGAAAAGTAATGTTTGTCAAGTATTCACAGGGATTTATAGTAATGCCTGGAGGTTTTGGCACGTTAGATGAACTGACAGAAGCGCTTACGCTAATCCAAACACAAAAAATTGGTCGGTTCCCAATAGTTATGGTTGGAAATGAATTTTGGGGAGGGATTGTTGACTGGTTTAAGGAAAGGCTTATTGCCGAAGGAATGATTGGCAAAGATGATATTGATCTTTTCAATCTGGTTGATTCTGCAGAAGAAGCGGTAAAAGTAATTGACGATTTTTATTCCAAATATTTACTCTCACCCAATTTCTAAAAGAGATGGAAGGATTTTTAAAGAAATATAGTGTGGAAATGATTGTACTGCTGGGTTTGGCTGTACTACTATTTCTTGTTTTTTTCATAAATAGACGCATTGAAAGAATCGAACTAATGATGGCCAGCAGGAATCCCTCCGCTGACTATACAAAATTAGCGACGACCGATGGTCCACTCACGGCCATTTCCTATGATTTGCCAACTCAAATAAGTTTTGCTGGTGAAGCAGTGCCAATGGACAGATCAGATTTGCGAGAGCAAATTGATAAAGAGTTACAGATCAATATTTACTTTCATAGCAACACGATTTTCCTAATCAAACGAGCTAATCAATGGCTGCCTCAGTTTGAGCCTATTCTGAAGAAGTACGGTATTCCTGATGATTTTAAATACTTGCCGTTAATTGAGAGTGGACTATTAAATCAGGTTTCACCAGCCAATGCAGTAGGTTTCTGGCAAATTGTAAAAAGTGCAGGAAAAGAAAATGGACTTGAAATTACAAGAGAAGTTGATGAGCGTTATGACCCCATCAAGTCGGCAGTGGCTGCTTGCAAATACTTGAATCAAGCGTATAAAAAATTTGGCAACTGGACGTTGGTAGCCGCTTCCTACAATCGGGGAATGAGTGGGTTAAACCGAGCTATCGAAAAACAAAAAGTAGATTCTTATTATGATCTCTTCTTGAATGAGGAAACTTCAAGATACGTGTTCAGAATTTTGGCCATTAAAGAAATCATTGAAAATCCTGAGCGCTATGGTTTTAAAATCAGCCCGCAGCATTTATATCAACAAGATTCACTTAAATATATTGAAGTGGATACAACCATACCCGATCTCGTTGATTTTGCCTTGGCGCAAGGCACCAACTATAAATTATTGAAAAGATTTAACCCTTGGCTCCGTGATGACAGGTTGACGGTTAGAAAGAATGATACTTATCAGATAGCACTTCCATCGCCTTAACCATGAGACCTTACATACTTGCTGAGTCTAATTGGAAGTCCATTAAAAGCCATTCGTTTGAGGTGGCCATTTTGCCCTGGGGGGCAACTGAAGCACATAATTATCACTTACCTTTCGGAACTGACATCATTGAAGCAGAGGCAATCGCTGCGGAAGGTGCGCGGATTGCTCATGAAAAAGGAGCTAAAGTCATTGTGCTCCCGGCTATTCCATTTGGCGTCAACACGGGGCAACATGATATTGCCTTGGATATGAACATGAATCCCAGTACTCAATTGGCTGTACTTAGGGATGTTGTAGAAACATTAAGTAGGCAAGGTGTTAATAAATTAATTATCCTTAATAGCCACGGAGGCAATGACTTCAAACCCATGATTCGTGAACTTGGGCTCCAATTTTCGAAAATGTTCATTTGCAGTTGCGATTGGTTCAAATCACTTGATCAGACTGAATACTTTAAACATAAAGATGATCATGCAGGAGAAATGGAAACGAGTTTGATTTTGTACTTGCGTCCCAACCTGGTTTTGCCCTTAAACGAAGCGGGAAATGGTAATGCCAAGAAATTCAAATTCGAGGCCATTCGAGAAGGGTGGGCCTGGGCGGAGAGAAAATGGTCTCAGGTGACTAATGATACTGGGGTTGGAGATCCCCGTAGTGCTACGGCTGAGAAAGGCAAAAAATATTTTGAAGCAGTAACCAAAAAAGTGGCCTTTTTTATTGAAGAAGTAGCCAATACTAGTCCAGATAATTTTTACCATTAATGGCGGAACCCATGATCGATAATGTTAGAAGTGCTGCCAATTACATTCTTCAGCAAGGGGTAGTTAATCCTAAAATTGGAATAATTCTGGGGACGGGACTTGGTGAACAATTTATTAAAGCCATCAATAATCCAATTGAAATAGAATATGGTTCCATTCCTCATTTTCCGGTTTCAACCGTTGAGTTTCATAAAGGCAAGTTGATTTATGGTGAAATTGAAGGACAAAAAGTGTTGGCCATGCAAGGACGGTTCCATTATTATGAAGGATATACAGCAGAGCAAATAACTTTGCCGGTGAGGGTAATGAAGGAATTAGGGATAGCCCATCTATTGATATCCAATGCTGCAGGAAATATGAATTTAAATTGGCATAAAGGAGAATTGATGCTGATTGATGATCATATCAATCTGCAACCGGATAATCCTTTGCGAGGAAAAAATGTAGATGAGCAAGGGCCGCGCTTCCCTGACATGAGTTGTCCATATGATAAAGAACTCAATGCCAGATTGAGAAAGATTGCTCAACAGAAAGGGATAACACTTTATGAAGGAGTCTATGCCTGCGTTACCGGACCAAACTTAGAAACGCGCGCTGAGTATAGATTTTTAAGGCAAATAGGAGCTGATGTAGTGGGAATGTCTACGGTGCCAGAGGTGATTGTTGCCAACCATGTATCATTACCATGCTGCGCCATTTCAGTACTTACAGATGATTGTGATCCAGATAATTTACAAGCTGCGAATATTACAGAAATCATCGAAACAGCTAGGAAAGCGGAGGTCTCCCTGGCCGAGCTTTACCTGGCCCTGATCGGTACACTTTAGCTTGCAACCTCTGATCAAAATATAACGTCATATAAGGGTAAAATACCTCGACATGAAATCACTCATTATCGCCATTGCTATATTTACCTCTATCTCACTATGGGCTCAAAAAGATGGAGACTATCATCTGGATAAGGAGTTCAACTTAAGCGCATCCGGCACCATCGAATTATCCTCATCAGATGCCAAGGTTTCAATTACAGGATCAGACAGAAAAACGGTGCATTTAAAAGTTGATCGCATTGTTACTACAAAAGGATTGTTTTTTGGAAGCGATGAGTTTGCACTTGAAATTGACAACTCAGGTGGGAATCTAAGAATTCGGGAAAGGTCAAGTTCGTCCAGTCATGGTATTGTGGGATACTACCGAGAGGAATATGAAATAGTGATTGAAGCGCCAATGGGAGCCAGTCTTGCCATTAAAGGTGACGATGGAGATTATACTATTAGAAATATAAATGGATCTATTGCCATGGGCGTTGATGATGGTGACATCGACTTAATGGAATGCAAGGGAAATAATTTCAAGTTTAGATTGGATGATGGAAACTTGAATATGGATCAAGGGCGAGGCTCCATAGAAATAGATACCGATGATGGGGATGTAAGGATCAGGAATGCAAATTTCACTTCGATCATCGCGACTATCGATGATGGAGATTTCATTGTTGAGACTTCCCTGGCCAATAGTGGCAAGTACGACATCCGCGCACAGGACGGGCTGGTCTCAATGATCATTACCGGCGGGGGTGGAGAATTCAATGTGCGCCACGATGACGCGCGTGTAATAGCTGAGGGTGGGTTTGATGTGCATGAAAAGTCTGAATCTTTTACCAGCCTTAATTTGCCCAATGGCACTGCCAAGGTGGATATCAGGGCAGATGACGCAAGAATTAGGCTAACAAAACCGAATTGACATTATTTGGGATAAGCGTAATGCCCGATGATTTTGTAATCAAACAGGCAGTCTGAAATTTCTTGTCCGTTACCAATGTTATGAACCACTAAGGGTCTTTTGTTGTCACTTGATTTTCTGTTGACCAAAATGCCAATGTGGGTCGTGCCTCCCCCTAAATCCCAGGCCACAATATCACCCGGATGATAGTCATTGGGTTTCAAACTTTTCTTTTTCACTGTCCCAAAGCGAGAGAAATAAGTCATCAGGTTAGGCACCCTGCGATGATCAATGTTTTTGTCAGTCTTTGTCAGTCCCCAATTATTGGGATACTTTGAGAAACTCCTGACCATGTCTTCATGTACTTCTTTTTGCAGATCAATATCAAGTTTGCGATAAGCCCTGATGATCACATCTGTACACACGCCACGATCGGCAGGCACATCTCCGTTGGGATAAGAAATACTAAAATAAGATGGATCGTATTTCACTTTTTGATAAGTGAGTGCAATTGCTGCTTCTGATAATCTATCCTGGAAAGAATTTTGTGCCTGACATACAATTGATGCAAGCATTAATGTGATTGTTAAAGCAATCTTATTCTTGTTTGTAAATGACTCCATCCTTCATGACAAACGTTACTTTTCGTAAATCAGATATGTCTTTTACCGGATTTCCTTTCACTGCAACAAGGTCCGCAAGAAATCCTGATTTTATTTCCCCTAAATTATTTAGATGAAAAACCCTTGCATTTATCGAGGTCACCGATTTCAAAATTTCAATTGTATTCATTCCATAATCGGCCATGAGTTCCAGTTCAACGGCATTGGTTCCATGTGCATAGACTCCGACATCTCCCCCGGCAACAAGAGTAACTCCGGATTTAAGCGCACTTTCGAAGCTTGATTTTTTTTCAGTGATTCTTTTTGGCTCAGGGTCAGTCCCTTTATTCCAGCCATTGTATTGCATGATGGCATCACCGGCAGCCAATGTCGGACAAAAGGCGACATCATTCTCTCTCATGAGTTTAAAAATTCCATCATCTCCCTGATCTCCGTGTTCAATGGTTTCAACGCCAGCCAAAGTTGCCCTGCGCATACCTTCTTTGGTTGAAGCATGGGCAACTGTTGGTCGTCCGCTACTTTTGGCGGTTTCGACAATCAGTTTTAGTTCTTCAATCGAAAAAGTAGGAGCAGCTTCACCTTGTGCTCCCCATCGGTAATCCGCATACACTTTAATCAGGTCTGCTCCTTTCCCAATCTGGTCCCGCACTACTCTGATCAAATCATTTCCATCCGCTGGTTCGGCTCCAAGCATCACTTCAAAATCGGTGTCGAATCCCTTCGGGCCATAACTTCCCGTAGCGACAATAGCTCTTCCCGCTACAATCATTCGAGGACCAGGAATGATACCATCTTCAATGGATTTCTTTAGGCCTACATCGGCATAGCCAGCTCCTTCTGATCCGAGGTCCCTTACGGTAGTAAATCCTGCCATTAAGGTGTTTTTGGCATGGACCGTTGCTCTGGATACCCGATAGGCATCTGATTCTTTCAATACCTGATCATTCCAGCTCGTCTGATTGTAAGGATACAATAATAAGTGAGAGTGCCCTTCAATCATGCCTGGCATCAATGTGGTACCTATTAGGGAAACGGTAATAGCGCCCTGTGGTTTTGTCATTTTATTTGCTGGTCCCGCATCGGAAATTTTATTTCCGGAAACGACAACTACCCAACCCTCGTGCATTACAGTGCCATCAAATACCCGATCGGGCTGGAGATAATAGCTTTGGGTTTGGGCTGGCGCGACAAGAAAGATCAATAATTGGAAGGTGATGAATGAAATAAGTTTCATAGGAAGGAATAGATGAAAAGAAAGTTAGAAAGAAATGAGTAGGCTACAAAGCAAAACTCCTCAACCAAGAAGGAAGAGGAGTCAGATTTTAAGCATAAGATATTTTATAACGAAGCAAGTGCAGCGTCATAGTCGGGCTCTTGCCCAACAACGGGTACAATTTGTGAGTGTTTCACTTTGCCGGTTTCATCAATCACCACAACGGACCGGGCCAACAATCCGGACATGCCTCCGTCAATCATCTCTACACCATATGCTTTGGCAAATCCCTTATTTCTGAAATCTGATAGTGTAATCACTTTATCAATTCCCTCGGCGCCACAAAAGCGTTTGAAGGCAAAAGGCAAGTCTCTTGAAATAGAAAGTATTACGGTGTTATCGAGGGCTGCAGCTCTTTTATTGAATTCCCTAACAGAGGTAGCGCATATACCAGTGTCAATACTGGGATGTATATTTAAAACCACTTTCTTTCCTTTGAAGTCGCTAAGGCTTACGTTTTTCAATCCGTTATCTACGAGGGTAAAGTCAGGTGCGGTTGAGCCAGCTGCTGGTAAATCCCCGATTGTGTTTACTGTATTCTCTCCAAGTTTAGTTTGTGCCATGAGGTATTATTTTATATATATTAATCAATGATTATTACAATTTATCTTCAATAAAGGTTATCTCAGCCGATCGGAATCCCTTACCAATTTTTCGTCCTTACGAATGAATCGGTTGGCAATCAGGTTACTGATAATGGCCACAATAGGCAGGTATAACGCTAATCCATAACTACCAGCCTCCTGGTTTGCTTTCATCAGATCAGTAGCAAACCACACGGCAGAACCGATGCAGCCAGCCATCAACAAAGCGTTCAACGCGCCCAATTTAATTTGCAGCATCCGGTTATTGAACTTGCCAATTTCAAAAAAAGCAACGGTGGCCGCTGCTATCGCGCACATGGCTGTGATACTGAACGGAAAGTAAACGGTTGTTTTATCATCACCTACCATTATCGAATAGTGCAGCGGAAATAACTGTCTGGTCGTTTCTTCCGAATGCGATATCCAGATAGGAAAGAAAATACTGATCACCATGCATGAGCCGACAATCACCAGAAATACAGTTTGTTTCCTTTGCCACATAGGGGGGTTGATTTAACTTGCAGTAAAAGTAATGAATTTGTGTCTTTTTGGCTTGAATTCTAAACCCTTAATCAAATGAGCAGCACATACATTGTCGATATCCTCCGCACCCCGGTAGGCAAATACGGCGGCACACTCGCTTCTGTTCGACCAGATGACCTGGCCGCTCATGTCATCAATAAACTGATCGAAAGGAATAAGGCAATTGACTTCGAGATAATTGAGGACGTCATTTTTGGGGCGGCCAATCAGTCGGGCGAAGACAATCGCAATGTTGCACGTATGGCTTTGTTGTTGGCAGGGTTGCCTGTGGAGGTAGCGGGCTCCACAGTTAATAGACTTTGTGCTTCAGGACTTCAAGCAATCATGGACGCCTCGCGGGCCATAGCTGCGGGTGATGGGGAAGTATACATTGCTGGTGGTGTAGAAAGCATGAGTCGCGCCCCCTTTGTTATGCCAAAAGCTTTCGAGGCCTACTCCAGAAAGTCAGAAATTTACGACACAACCATTGGATGGCGATTTACAAATCCAAAACTCGCCAAGCTCTATTATCCATTTAGTATGGGAGAAACGGCAGAGAATATAGCTGAAAAATGGAAGATAACAAGAGAAGAGCAAGATGCTTTCGGACTTCAATCGCAGGAGCGCTACTTCAAAGCTGAAAGTGATGGTAAGTTCAAAGAGGAAATTGTTTCCATTCAAGTCCCGCAGCAAAAAGCAGACCCAATCGAATTTGATAGAGACGAATATCCACGCAAAACGTCAATGGAGAAATTAGCAGCGCTGAAGCCTGCATTTAAAGAAGGTGGAACAGTGACAGCGGGAAATTCATCAGGCATAAATGATGGAGCCGCTGCAGCGTTGCTAGTAAATGAGAGTTTACTGACCAAGCTTAATTTGAATCCAATGGCCCGAGTCGTTTCTATGGCCGTTGCAGGGGTTGATCCATCGATTATGGGTGTTGGCCCTATTGCCGCTTCCAACAAGGCTTTGAAAAGGGCTGGGCTTTCTGTCAAAGACATAGGTCTTGTCGAACTCAACGAGGCATTTGCGTCACAATCTATTGCTTGCACACGAGATTTGGGATTGGATTCGGCAATTGTAAACGTCAATGGAGGAGCCATTGCCATTGGACATCCTTTGGGCTGCAGTGGAGTTCGCATTAGCGCCACCCTCATTCATGAAATGAAAAAGCGAAATGTGAAATATGGGCTGGCAGCCATGTGTATAGGAGTAGGCCAGGGAGCTGCAATTGTTTATGAGAATGCTCAATGAGATATTTTTTCGAAATCAGTTACAACGGCACCAACTATCATGGCTGGCAATCGCAGGCTAATGCCATTGGAGTTCAGCAGGTGGTTGAAGAAGTCTTTTCCAAGTTGTTCAGAAGCAAAATTGAAATTGTGGGAAGTGGACGTACTGACACAGGCGTACACTGTGTAAAACAATTCTTCCATGCTGATTTTAAAAATGAATTGAATGTTCCAATTGTCCAACAAAAGCTAAATTCTTTTCTTCCCAAGTCAATCTCAATTAATGGCATTAGAAAGGTAAAACCAGAGGCACATGCTCGATACAGCGCTATTGAGCGAGCTTATGAATACAGGATCACAAGAGTTAAGAATCCCTTTAACCAGGATTACGCATATCTTTTTTTTAAGGACCTGAATATTCAAACCATGAACAAGGCTGCTGCGTTATTAGTGGGTGAACATGACTTTCAGTGTTTCAGTAAGGTAAATACAGATGTAAATCATTTTATTTGCAACCTAAAAAAAGCCAACTGGAGAAATGCCAATGGATTATTGGTTTTCAATATTGTGGCAAATCGGTTTTTAAGGGGCATGGTGAGATCAATTGTGGGTACGTTGCTGGATGTAGGCACTGGGAAAACCTCGCTTAAAGAATTTCAGCAAATAATGAAAAGCAAAGACAGAAAGAAGGCGGGCATAAATGTACCGGCTTCAGGACTTTATCTTTTGGATGTAAAGTATCCAAGGAGAATTTTTATTGATTAGCAAAGTGGAGAAAGAACAAATCAGTAGTGGCAACATCATCGACTTTAATGTTTTAAAGCGAATTCTTCAGTTTGTAAATCCCTATCGCGGCAGGTTTTATTTCTTAATTGTGCTCACGCTAATACTTGGAGTACTGACACCATTCAGGCCGGTGCTTATTCAATACACACTTGATCATCATGTAGCTAATGGTGATTATAAAGGCCTGGTGCAAATCATGCTCCTTATTTTCGGTTTGCTCATTCTTCAATCGGGATTTCAATACATCCATACCTATATATCTGGCAGAATCGGCCAGTATGTGATTCGAGACATTCGAATTAAATTATATCAGCACTTGATTGGATTCCGGCTTAAATTTTTTGACAGGACTCCAATTGGAAGGTTAGTAACAAGAACGATTTCCGACGTTGAAGCTTTAGCTGACGTATTCAGCGAAGGGCTGGCAGCATTAGCCGGTGATCTGCTTCAGATTGTATTCATACTCGTCTTTATGTTTTATACCGATTGGAGACTAGCACTGGTAAGCTTGTCTACCATCCCCCTGATGCTCTTGTCAACCTATATTTTTAAGGAAAAAATTAAAGTCACCTTCAATGATGTGCGCAATGCGGTTGCCAATCTTAATTCATTTGTGCAAGAGCATTTGACGGGAATCAGTGTAGTGCAAATATTCGGAAGTGAAAAAAGAGAGTTTGAAAAATTCAAGGAGATAAACAAAGAACATCGGTCTGCTCATCTTAAATCAGTACTTTATTATTCTGTTTACTTTCCGGTCGCAGAAATTATCGCAGCCATGGGAATCGGCTTGCTTGTGTGGTATGGTGCCAGGGGCGTAGTAAGTACCGATAGTGGTATTACTATTGGTACGCTTACTGCTTTCATCATGTATATCCAGATGTTCTTCCGCCCTATTCGCATGATTGCTGATCGCTATAACACATTGCAGATGGGCATTGTAAGCTCATCTCGGATAATGAACTTATTAGATAGTGATGAGCACATAGCGGACAATGGCACGGTAGCACTTGATCACGTAAAGGGCAAAGTTGAGTTCGGGCATGTTTGGTTTGCTTATAATGAGTCAGACTATGTTTTAAAGAACATTAATTTGAAAATTGAGTCAGGAGAAACCATTGCGCTGGTAGGTGCAACTGGGGCTGGAAAGTCATCGATCATCAATTTATTGAATCGATTTTATGAAATTAATAGAGGTACGATCAAAGTGGATGATATTGATATTACTCAGGTTGATTTGTCCTCCTTAAGAAAAAGTATAGGTGTGGTGCTTCAGGATGTTTTTCTGTTCAGCAACACCATTCGTTACAACATCACGTTAGGGGCACCAGAAGTTACAGACGAAATGATTATGCACGCTGCCGATCTGGTTGGAGCAAGAAGGTTTATCGAACGCTTGCCAGGCGGGCTAGAGTATAATGTCATGGAACGGGGTGCTACCTTATCAGTGGGGCAAAGACAATTATTGTCATTCATTCGTGCCATGGTGTATGATCCAAAAATATTAGTGCTGGATGAAGCTACCAGTTCGGTTGATCACGAAACAGAAGTAATGATTCAGAATGCCATTGAAAAAATGATGAGCAATAGAACTTCGATTGTAATTGCTCATCGACTTTCAACTATCCAAAAAGCCAATACAATTATTGTTTTAGACAAAGGCGAAATAAAGGAAATGGGCAGCCATGAAAAACTTTTGTCACAAGATGGCTACTATGCCCACCTTCACAGGATGCAATACAAAGAAGTAGTTTAGCGTTCATCTTCAATAAAGACTGCTGGTCTAAGGATAACCCCAAAAGCATTATATTTGCCTTAATGCCTTCAAATAAAACATTTCTTGTAGTTGCCATCATTGTGCTGGCAATGGGATTTTCTCATGCCCAGGTTAAGAAAAGTGTACGAAGTGCTAAGTTCAAGGTGCCTCTGGTTTCACGCAGTAAAATGCGAATCATGTGTCCTATTTTTGAAACCAGTGAATATCCCTATCAGGGAATAGGTGTAAAAATGGGTGATCCTTTTGCGCTGACTTATAAGTTTTATCCTAATAAGAGTTGGGCCTTTACAGCAGACGTAGGCAAAGCAGCGAGCGGATTATATAATAAGTACTATCGTGATCTATATAGTATTTATCAGCCCGACACGTTAGGTGACGATCAAAGGATTAGCTACCTCTCTCATAAAGCTATTGCCGATTGGTTTTTTCAGACTAAATTCCTTTACCAATGGGATGTGGATAAAATCTCAGAGGGTTTACAATTCTATGCAGGCATAGGTTGGCAATGGCGAAGCACAACTCTTGAGTATGACTATTTATATGAGGACGGATTGATTGTAAACGTTGAAAGTAGATTTGATAAATTTAGACGTACTCGTTTTACGCACGGGCCAGTGATTGTGACAGGCTTTGAATACTCTTATTTCACTTTACCGATATCTGCTTTTATAGAAATAGAATGGTTTACGGATACCCTACTGGATCCGGGGTATCAACGATTTCAAGGAGGCGTTGGACTTCGGTATGTATTTTAGCTTTTAAGTTATTCCTCCACTTCAGTAGAGAGCATTTGCTTTTCGTAAAGATCTCTATAAGCACCAGGCTTAGCAAATAATGAGTCGTGTGTGCCTTCTTCAACTACTTCTCCATCGTCCAGTACTATTATTTTGTTTGCTAATTTTGCGGAAGACACTCGATGAGATATGATAATACTGGTCCGATCCTTCATTATTTTTTTCATGCTATTAAGAATGGTATTCTCAGTATTGGTGTCTACAGCTGAAAGCGCATCATCCAGCACCAGAATTTTTGGTTCCCTCGCGATAGCTCTCGCTATGGAGACTCTTTGTTTCTGGCCACCCGACAACGTAATACCTCTCTCCCCTACCCGGGTCATAAATCCTTGTGGAAAATCCATGATGTTGTCATAAACATCAGCGTCTCTTGCTGCTTGTTTTACTTTTTCCTCATCTTCAGCAGTTATTCCAAATCCAATATTATTATAAATAGTGTCGCTGAACAGGAAAACATCCTGAGGGACAAATCCCATCTGACTGCGAATGGAAACAAGGTCATATTTTTTTATTGGTATATCATCGATCAACACTTGCCCATCTGTGGCATCATATAATCGACCGATTAAATTAGAAATGGTGCTCTTTCCCGAACCTGTAGTACCAATGATGGCCAATGATTCACCAGGATTGATTATAAATGAAACATTTTTCAGCGCCACAATTCCAGTATCTAGATATTTGAAGGTCACATTCTTGAATTCAATTTTTCCTTCGATTTCTTTCTCCAGATTTTCTTCAGAAACAATATCTGTTTTTGTTTTTAAAAATTCATTAATCCTTTTTTGGGATGCTTCCGCTCTTTGAATCAAACTGCTCGTCCAGCCGAGAGAAGCAACCGGCCAGGTTAGCAAGTTTACATAAATGATAAACTCAGCAATGTTTCCGAAGGTCAATGACCCGTTGATCACCTCTACCCCGCCTGCATAAACAGCCAATACCGTACTCAGCCCAATCAAACCGGTGATTAGAGGGAAAAAGAGCGCTTGAACCATGGTAAGCTTGAGCGATTGCCTTTTATACTCATTACTTTCTTCAGAAAAATTGGTGATAGATTCATTCTCCCGGGTAAATGATTTCAACACACGAATTCCAGAGAAAGCTTCTTGCACAAACGTACTCAGCCGCGACTGCCTCTTTTGAATTTGCTCGGATCTTCTCTCTATTATGTTATTAACGTAATAAATACTGAAAGATAAAATTGGAAGCGGAATCAAAGAATACCAGGTAAGCATGGGGCTAATGCTAAACATGATTGGGATGAGCATAAAGAAAAGGGTAAACAGTTGAAGCCCATACATAATTGATGGCCCCAGGTACATCCGCACTCGTCCTACATCCTCAGAGATACGATTCATCAAATCTCCTGTATTATTTTTGCGATAAAAACTCAATGGCAGCGTTTGATAATGCTCGAAAATTTCATTCTTCAAATCGTACTCGATCAACCGACTCATCACAATGAGTGTCTGTCTGACAAAGTATAAGAATATACCTCGGAGTAACGCCATCACCAAAATCAATAAGGCATATACAAGGATTCCGTAGGCGAAGATTTCAAAAAAATTCTTCTGTACGGTTAATTGAGCAAAAGACTTATAAATTCTGATGTTGTCGATAACCAGGTCAATGGCATGACGCACCATTTGGGCTGGCAGAATTTGAAATATATTAGAGATAATGACAAAAACTGTACCCCAGATAATGTGCCATTTGTACTTGAGCAGGTATTTATTGAGGTATCGGAGTTCTTTCATGGGAAAAGGAGCGTCTATTAAAAACGAAGGATTTGCACATTAGTTCATTAAGCTCAATAATCCATGTATATGGATAGATTTAGTTCTCAGAACAAATAGAATAATAGGTATGAATTAAAAGCAGAAAAAAGATAGTTTTGCCCATAACTTTATCGTTTAATCACTGTCCTTTGAAGGAGGCAAAAATAGATATTCAATTAATTTAATCAGATTCCAATGGAACTTAAAGAGCTTGAGGCTGTATCACAAGATGGCCTATTTGCAAAAGCAGCACAACTAGGACACGAACAAATTGTGTATTGCTATGACCAATCAACTGGCCTAAAAGCTTTGATTGCCATTCACAACACCACGCTTGGTCCTTCACTGGGTGGAACCAGGATGTGGAACTATCAAAATGAACAGGAGGCCCTTACCGATGTCCTTAGGTTATCACGTGGGATGACCTTTAAGGCTTCAATTAGTGGATTGAATTTAGGAGGAGGTAAGGCGGTGTTGATTGGAGATGCAAAGACCATGAAAACAGAAGCCTACTTGAGAAGGTTCGGCAAATTTATACAGAGTTTGAGTGGAAAGTATGTGACGGCTGAAGATGTGAATATGAAGACATCCGACATGGAATACATCGGGATGGAAACTAAATATGTAACTGGACTTCCAGAATCAATGGGAGGCGGAGGTGATCCTTCTCCTATGACAGCCTATGGTACCTACCTTGGAATCAAAGCCACAGCCAAAAAAGTTTTTGGTAGCGAAGACTTGAGTGGCAAGAAGATTGGCGTGCAGGGAATTGGGCAGGTCGGTACTTATTTGGTTGAGCATCTTGTAAAAGAAAATGCCAAGGTCACTATCGCTGACATTTCGGAGGAAAAAGTGAAAGATGTGGCGAAGCGTTTCGGGGTGGAGACTATTGATCAAAACAAAATCTATGATTTGGATATGGATATATACGCTCCTTGTGCATTGGGGGCAACACTAAATGATGATACCATACCTCGTTTGAAATGCTCAATTGTAGCAGGAGCGGCTAATAATCAGCTCAAAGAAGAAATAAAACACGGGTACATGCTCATTGATCGAGGTATTACCTACGCGCCTGATTTCTTAATTAATGCAGGAGGTTTGATAAACGTTGGGAACGAGTTTTATGGCAACTATAATAGGGAACGTGTTTATCAGCAAACAGAAAAAATCTTCGACACTTGTCTTTACATATTAAAACTGGCTGAAAAAGAAAAAATCACTAGTCAGGAGGCGGCTATTCAGGCTGCGGAAAAGAGAATAGCTGAAGTTGGGCAAGTGAGAATCCCCAGATAATCGATAGCGCGTCTATTTTTTGCTTCTTAATTATTCGCATTCATTGTAGCTTTGCATCCCCAACGTTCATTGAATCATGCTAAATAGACGTACGCTCCGAATTAAAATAATGCAAACCCTGTTTGCCTTTGATCAATGCCGGGAGGCAAATAACGATTTAGCACAAGATTTAATAAAAGAACGATTTGCGCATGACCTCAACTCTATGGAGGTTCAAGATAAAGCTGCATTAAAACAACAAAAGAAAGAGGCTATCGCACTTTATCTTGAAAAATTTGAAGACCCATCCACTAAGAAAAGTGAAGACAATAAGGTAAATGACGCTGTTGAAGAGGCGCTAAAGCTTGTTCAAAACGATACCAAGAAGGATTTTAGTTTCTTAAGAAAGAATTTGGTTATTGAGGTTGAAAAGATCAATCATTGGTACTACTCTGTATTGGGCCTATTACTTTCATTTGAAGAATTAGCGTCTTCGGATAAAAAAAATGACTTCTCAATTTTTTCCAAGAATGGATTTATCAAAGCACTTAAGAATGATTCATCATTGCAAAGTTTATTATTGAAAGACAATGCTACATGGATAAACGACCGGACCTTGATCCAAGGGTGGTTTAAAGATGTGATCAAAACAGACAAAACTTTCCAGGATTATTGCCATGAACGCACATCAGATGCAGAGTCAGAAAAGAGCTTAATAAAACATTTGGTCCGAAGACTGATTTTAGGAGACACTGTCATAAATGATTACTTTGCTGAACATGATATCAGATGGACCGAGGATCATGATATTGTAAAAAGTCTGGTCGATAAGACGCTTAAATCTTTAGATGCGAAGCAAGGCACGATTCAGATTCAGAAGCTATCCATGGATTGGGAGGATGACCTCATTTTTATGGATATCCTATTTGAAAAGACCACCCAAATTGATCCATCTCATAAAAAATTAATAGCTAGCAATACTAAGAATTGGGAAGTAGACAGGCTTCCGCTCCTGGATAGAGTGATTTTAGAGATGGCCATTACGGAGTTAATTTATTTCCAGGCTATTCCTGTAAAAGTGACAATCAACGAATACATTGAGTTGACTAAGCACTACAGTACTCCAAAAAGCGCCAAATTTGTAAATGGCATTCTGGACGTGATAGCCAAGGAGTTGATAAGCACCGGGGTGGCCAAGAAAAGTGGTAGAGGGCTGATTGATAATAAATAGCAAACAATTACCCTTAAAAAAGCCCTTAATTCGACTCAAAAGTGGACTTCTGACTATTTCGTTGTATCTTTGAGGTACAAAATTTAAGTGAGTATGAGTAAAAAAAGCGGTTCATTGCTAGCATTTTTGTCTGGTGCGGCCATAGGAGCGGTTATTGGGATTCTATATGCACCGGATAAGGGCACAAACACCCGTGAGAAGCTTTCCTATAAGCTAGATAAGTACAAGGTTCTGTTGGAGCAATTTCTTGATGATCTGGTGCAGGGTAAAGAGACTCCCTTAACTACGGAAGCGAAATCGCAAGGGGCGAAAGTGGTTTCCGAAGCTAAAAACAAAGCAGAGAGATTGCTTGAAGATGTAGATGAACTGCTAACGCAGATTAGAGGGGCTGAGAAAAGTTAACAAATTGTTAATGGATTTTCTTAGTTGGCTTTGACCGAGTTCATAATTTTTTTTGTTAAACAATAATTAAGGAGTGAATATGAAAATTTTAAATCGATTGATGATTGTGTTGATGCTGACAGCTTTTTTTGTAGGTTGTCGCGATCGTGCTGCTGAAAAGAGAATAGCTGAATTAGAAAGCAGGTTGGCACAAATAGAAGGAAACAGCGGAGCTGCGGCTACGCCTACGGCCACACCCGTAGCCACGCCAGCTCAGGAAAAGCCAGAAGGACCTCTTCCAGCTTTTGCATTTACTACTACCGATCACGACTTTGGCACTATTAAAGAAGGTGAAACGGTGGAATACACTTACAAGTTTACCAATACGGGAGAAGCGCCACTTATTATTCAAAATGCGCAGCCTTCATGTGGATGTACCGTCCCTGATTGGTCAAAGGAGCCAATTCCGGTTGGAGGTACTGGTTTTGTTAAAGCTTCCTTTGATAGCAATGGAAAACCGAATATTCAGAATAAGACGATCACAGTTACTGCCAACACCTGGCCAAAGGTGACAACCTTGAGATTCAAGGCTATGGTTACTCCAAAGGCAACGGGAGATAACGGACCAACCAAGTAATTAGTAATTAAGTCATTAGCAAACATCCCAAACCCAGCAAGGTTTGGGATGTTTGCTTTTATTAGGATAACTTTGCCGCCTAAATCTTATCATTTATCAAATGAGCTACGCAATATTATTACAAGCACAAGGAGGAAGTGGTTGGACGTCAATGGTTTTTATGTTGGCCATTGTAGTCGTTTTTTATTTTTTCATGATTCGCCCACAACAGAAAAAGGCAAAGGATCAGAAAAAGTTTACTGAGGAGGTTAAAAAAGGAGATGTCGTTGTTACAGTAGGAGGCATACA
>DATCZR010000251.1:0-6149 GCA_036525835.1 Cyclobacteriaceae bacterium | reverse complement strand
TATACCCAAAAGGCATCATTTATGCCGACATAAAAGACAAAGGCGAAAACACGGAGGTTTGGTTGGGAATTAAGGAAGAAGATTGGGTGGTGAATGACATGGGAATAGTAAGGAGAGATCTTGAGAAAGAGGTCTATCGGTTTGGCATCATATACTATAAAGACAAAATACAGGAACAGATTGACGAAGCGCAGCGGGCACATGATGCCACGACCCGACAAAGTCAACGCTTAGTTAATCAAAATAAGGATTTGAACATTCAACTTGGCAACAACGAGCAAGAAAAAATTAAACTGGAAGAAAGATTGCAGTCAAATGCATTGGAACATGCAGTGCTTTTGCAAAAAATTGAAAACAATAAGTTGGCGCAAGACTCTGTGATGTCAGCCACAGAGCAGATCAAGAAAGTGATTGAGCTACACAAAGACCGGCAGCGAAAGGTTAATTGATCAAAAAGCCTTTTAATTTTTAATGTCAATAATTAATTTACAGCTATAAATCTGAAACGAGTACCTGGACAAAAGCCTGAAAACACTTTCTGTACTTCCCAGATTCTTTGAATAGCTTGAAAGCTATTTATTGATGGGAACTTTCGTGAGAAGTACTTTAATAATATCACCTGTTTTGACATTATCGGCCTCAGCCTCATAGTTCAAAATGATTCGGTGATTAAGCACATCAAAAGCTACATCTTTAATGTCTTCGGGCAAAACAAATTCGCGTCCATCGAGATAGGCCATTGCCCTGGAGGCTAAATTTAAATTAATGCTTGCACGAGGAGACGCACCAAATTGAATGTACTGAGCCTCATGATCTAGCTTGTAATCTCTTGGCTTACGTGTAGCGGAGACAAGTTCAATGATATATTTTTCAAGCGACTCGGATATCTTCACACTATTCACTTGTTGCCGAATGGCAAAAATATCTTCTTTTGTCAGTACCGGATTCACATCATAATTGAATTGCATGTTAGAAATCCTTCGCATGATTTCTAACTCTTCATTTTTGGTAGGATAATCAACAAAAACTTTCAACATGAAGCGATCAATCTGCGCTTCTGGCAACGGATAGGTACCTTCGTTTTCAACCGGATTTTGTGTAGCCATCACCAGGAATGGTCGATCCAATTGAAAAGAAGTTTCCCCAATAGTTACTTGCTTCTCCTGCATCGCTTCCAGAAGGGCTGACTGAACTTTGGCGGGTGAACGATTGATCTCATCAGCTAAAATGATGTTGGCGAAAATAGGACCTTTCTTTACTTCAAATTTTCCGTCTTTCTGATTGTAAATCATAGTTCCAACCAGGTCGGCCGGCAATAAGTCCGGTGTAAATTGAATGCGGGCAAAATCCAGGTGTAAAACACGTGCCAGCGTACTGATAGTTAGTGTTTTTGCCAATCCCGGAACCCCCTCCAATAAAATGTGACCGTTGGTAAATAAGCCAATCAATAGCCTATTGACCATATACTCCTGGCCCACCACTACCTTGGCTACCTCTGAATAAACTTGTTTTACCTTATTGTTGTGTTCCTGCTGAACCTCTGTTGCCGTCTCAAACGCCATAATTCACTTATTTTTCACCCAATTTTAGCGCAATTATAAAGAATTAGGCCCAATTTAGTTACAAATGGAGGGAATCGGATTTAAAGCCCTCAATGGCGGTGTACTGATGCACTGCCATCCTATTTGCATTTATTAATGTAATGCCTAGAACTTTTGTTATCGGAGATATTCACGGAGCACATCGCGCTTTGTTGCAATGTTTTGAAAAATCTAATTTCAACCTGACCACCGATACCTTGATTTGCCTGGGTGATGTGGCCGATGGCTGGCCTGAAACGAGGCAAGCGATCGATCAGCTACTGATGGCAAAGAACCTTATCTACGTTCTGGGCAATCATGATTTTTGGGCACTTGACTGGATGATTAGCGGGTTTGCTGACGACATGTGGCTTGAGCAAGGTGGTCAAGCGACCTTGGATTCATATCATGGGAATATTCCTGAACAGCATGCTCAATTTTTTAAACAAGCAGTATCTTATCACATCCTGCATAATCAATTATTTGTTCACGCTGGCATGAGAATCGATCGACCTCTGGAAGAACAAGGCATTCAAACATTTCTATGGGATAGAAGTTTTGCGCGATTGGCGAAACGCGAACATGAAAGCAATAGGAACAAACAGCTTACTCAATTTGACTCAGTGTTCATCGGCCATACTCCCATTGCTGATCCTCAACCTGTTCGATATTGTGAAGTGTGGATGATGGACACGGGTGCGGGCTGGTCAGGAAGATTATCCATGATGGATATTGAGACGCTGGAATGTTTTATCAGCGACCCGGTACCTGTGCTTTACCCAGGAATAAAAGGAAGAAGAAGGTTTTAGAAATCAACTACTTCTGCTCCTCTTGGATTTATCAAATATGAATTAATGAGATTCTGAACGATTCTGCTTTCCTTACTTATTTTGATAAAATCTTTTGCGGATTCAAAATCTGCCAACATTTCATCTTTCGAAATAAAACCAAAGCCCAGGTAAGCTCCTTTCTCTACCAAAACCAGAGAACGTTCATTATTCTTTCTTCCCTTTCCAATAATGGCTACCGAATTACCCTCTTCAAAAAAGGAATGGATCGCTTCCTCAATTCTTTTATTGTATTTCTTTTTGGTTTCTACCCCCATGCAGGCGCCCTTGCACTCTCCCGTTTGATAACTGAAACACAAACCTTTAGCAACCTGCAATCCCGAAAGTTTTGGGCACAGATCAAACTCGCGAACCTTTTCCCACATAAAATTCCAGGCATCTCCTTTTGAACTGAAGCTAATCAAAGGCCTGGCTCCTCGTCCAACGGTATTGATACTAAATCTTAAATAGCCGGCCCTATCTTCGTATTCAAATACACCCCATTCTTCCGTCCGATGCTTCTGGGCAAGATTGTATTTGGGCCAAAGTCTTCTGATTTCCTGAGACTCTAAAATCAATGCAATCAATTCACTGCCCGTGAGTTCGTAGGTAATGTGATGGATTTCATTTCTGATATTGGATCGGTTCCACTCGCGTGCATCTCCCGTAAAATGACCTGCAATTCTTTTTTTGATGTTGATTGCTTTGCCTACATAAATGACATTTCCTCTGACATCCAGAAAATAATATACACCGGCTTTGGCGGGAAGCTTGTCAAAGTCTTCTTTGGGTAAGTTGGGAGGAAGAATAGTCTCGCCGGAATTTCTTTTCAGTGCCTTTTCAATCACTCCAGTTGTATCTCGTTTTAGCAGAAGATCAAAAACTTTTGAAGTGGCCTCCGCATCACCGCCAGCACGGTGTCGGTTCTTAATTTCGACCCCAAGACTTTCAGCTAACCGACCCAAGCTGTAAGAACTCAATCCGGGAATAATTTTTCTGCTTAAACGGACCGTACACAACTTTTTTGAATTCCAATTGATTCCAGCATCCTCAAATTCCTTCTTTAGAAAACTATAATCGAAGTGGGCATTGTGGGCAACAAAAACGCGATCTTTTAGATGATCATGAATTTCTTTGGCAACCTCTTCAAAAGATGGAGACTCCTTTACCATTTCATAATTGATGCCAGTGAGTCCGGTAATAAAATTAGGAATGATTCTTCCTGGATTGATTAGGGTGTGATAATGATTGGTAATTTGTGTGCCATCGTGGTGATATATGGCAATCTCTGTAACCTTATGGTTATTGGCATATCCCCCAGTAGTTTCAATGTCAACGATAGCGTACATACAATCATCAAAATTAGAGTTTGCATTTTGCACTTAAAAGTGGAACTTTCGTCAAATTTTTTGATATGAACGGAATTGTACGATTTCTTCTTTCAGGATTGGCAGTGCTTCTTACCGCTTACTTATTGCCCGGAGTACATGTAGAACATTATGGTTATGCCTTGTTGGTTGCCGCAGTCTTATCATTCGCCAACGCCATCGTGAAACCTATACTTGTTGTTCTTACTATTCCGATCACCATATTCACCTTAGGCCTTTTTCTTTTGGTTATCAATGCCCTGATCATCCTTATGGTAGACTATTTTGTACCCAAATTCGATGTTGATGGTTTTTGGTGGGCACTGGCATTCAGCTTAATTCTGTCTATTTTCAATAGCATGTTTACAGAAATGTCTAAACCCAGACGTCAGTAGTTTTTGTCAGGGCAAGTGAATTAAGTTAGTTAGTAAAGAAAAACTGGCATTTATTGCCCGGGCAAGCTCTCATCACCATCCAATGTTTAGTTTTTGCTGCTAAAAATCAATTTGGCTACCTTTAGTTTCCAATATCCCCCCAAATATGAAAAAAAAGCTCACCCAGGCAATTCAGGCTATTCTATTGATTATCTTCTTTGGATGTACTTCTACAAAAGAAACTGATAAGTTAGGCAGTGTTTATTTTGATGTGACCGGATCGAAGGAAGCCGTGAAATATTTTGAAGAAGGCTTATTGTTACTTCATAGTTTCGAATTTGACGATGCAGCTACCGCATTTGTGAATGCACAACAAACAGATTCAACCATGGCTATGGCATATTGGGGAGAAGCCATGACCTACAACCATCCGTTGTGGGCAGAACAATCCTATGATGAAGCCATTGTGGCTTTAAATAAATTGGATGAATCTCCTGAAGGGCGTATTGAAAAATCCGCTACACCATTAGAGAAAGATTTTATGACAGCCGTAAATATTCTTTACGGTGAGGGAACAAAGTATGATCGGGATGTAGCTTATTCAAAATTTATGGAAAGGGTATACAACAAATATCCCAAAAGTCAGGAAGCCGCTGCCTTTTATGCACTTTCCTTATTGGGTTCTGTTCCGGTTGGTAGAGATGATGCGACCTATGAGAAGGGGGCCATAATTGCGAAAGGAATATTAGATGAAAATCCCAATCACCCTGGTGCCTTACATTATCTCATTCATTCCTATGATGATCCAAAACATGCAAGCGCTGCTGTTGAAGCTGCCAATCGATACATGAAAGTAGCATCCGCTGCCGGTCATGCTTTGCATATGCCTTCACACATCTATGTGGCCATGGGAATGTGGGATGATGTAGTGAGATCCAACGAGTTGTCATATCAGGCAAGTGTGGACAGGATGAAAGAAAAGAACCTGGATAACGATGCAAGGGGTTACCACGCTTTACAATGGCTGCATTATGGCTATCTGCAGCAAGGCAGATATGATGACGCTAAAAAAATTGTAGGTGAAATGGAGCAGTATACCAAAGAGTTACCCTCATCACGAGCCCGGTATCACATGAGTGTGATCAAGGCCGCCTACATGGTTGAGACCAACGATTGGAATGGGGAGGCATCACAAATAGAAGTAGACCACACAGGTCTTAATATCAGCACCAGAGCCACTGACTACTTTATAAAAGGAATGATGGCCTATCAAACTCAAAACAAAGAACTTCTTAAATCAACTATTGATGAACTGGAAAAAGAAATTCTAAGTGTTTCAATTCAACTCGAGAACAAAGGCATCGCATTGTGCAGTGGTGGAGCAAATCGATCCACTGCCAATCAGTTGGATGTGGACCAGGCGAAAGTAATGCAAATGGAGCTTCAAGGATTGATGTCAGATCTTGACGGGGATAAAAATTCAGCCGATAGCTGGTTAAAAAAATCAACTGAATTAGAAAAGAGAATCAGTTACTCATACGGACCTCCCTCTGTGGTAAAGCCTTCGTTTGAACTTTATGCTGAATGGCTGCTTCGTCAGAACAGGACAGAGGAAGCATTGAGTCAGTTTGAATATAGCCTTCAGAGAGCGCCAAAAAGGATTTTGTCCTTACAAGGTAAACTGCAAGCAGCAAAACTGTTAGAAAATGAGGAAATGCAAATGGAGACTCAAAAGTTGCTTGATGAAATCTTTAAGAATAGCAGCAAGCTCGCAACCTCTGGTATTTAATAGCCAATAGCATTTTGTCCATCGATTCTGTCAAGCTGAATTTTAGTCAGGACTCACTTTGGGTACTCAATATTTGCCTTGCCATTATCATGTTTGGCATTGCGCTGGACATCCAATTGAAGGACTTTAAGAAAGTTTTTGCATCACCAAAAGCAACATTGATTGGTTTGCTTTTGCAATTTGTTCTTCTCCCCGCGTCCACATTTCTGTTG
>DATCZR010000250.1:0-6407 GCA_036525835.1 Cyclobacteriaceae bacterium | reverse complement strand
TGCACAGGTAGGCGAGAACAGTTACACGCTTTCCGTAATTCAAGATCCAGTTGAGCGAAAATTACTATTTCTTGGAACAGAGAATGGGTTATTTGTTAGTTTAGATGAAGGTAAATCATACACCAAGTGGACAAGTGGTTATCCCGCTTCCGTGTCCACTATGGACATGGTTATTCACCCACGCGAACATGATTTAGTGATTGGAACATTTGGTCGGGCGATTTATGTGTTGGATGATATCAGGCCTCTTCGCGAAATGGCGAAAGGGGGGACTCAAACTTTAAATAAAACGGTTCATTTGTTTACCCCGCCTGATGCATATTCTGTAGAGACCATGGGGCCAGAAGGAGTATTGTTTTCAGGTACAGGCATGTTTAGTGGAGAGAATCGACCATTAGGTGCCTTGATATCGTATGTGATTAATAAGCCGGAAGAGAAAAAAGAGGAGCCAAAAACTTCTGCCAAGTCAAAGCGGGGAGGCAAGACACCAGAACCTACTCCTGTAAAAGAAGAGAAGAAAGAGGATGATAAGAAAGTAAATTCCGATTCCTTAACACTAGAAATCTTCAATGCTTCTGGTGAAAAAATCAGGACGTTGAAGCGGAAGGTGCCAGAGGATAACGGACTTAATCGGATGATCTGGAATCTGGATGAGAAAGGCGTAAGGGGACCGTCTCGCAACAAGCCGCATGATAATGCATCAGAGCTAAGTGGTGCATCTGTGCTGGCTGGCACGTATAAATTAAGAATGACATTTGGTGATCAAAAGGATTCTACCACGATCAATGTGAAATTGGACCCCAGATTTCCAAATGATGCTGCTAATATGCAAGCACGATATAACAGAACGAAGGAGATCGAAAACCTGAGGTCTTTGATTAGCACAGCCACTGAACGACTTAGAGAATCTAGAGAAATCGTAACTGATTTCGAAAAACGAATGAAGGAGGCTAACCGTGATGACTTGAAAGAAGCCATGGATAAGACCAAAGCGATGAAAGACACTATTAATAAGGTATTTGATTATATACTAGGAACTGAGGACAAACGTCAGGGAATAACCAGCACAGAATATCCAGCTCCGTCCTCATTTATCAACACGGCTATGTTTTACACCAATAGTTCTCGAGATCCATTGAGTGCAAGGGATAATGTGGTATTCAAACACGCTGAGGAAAAAACGCAGGGTATGCTTGAAAGGGTCAACAAATTCTATCAAATTCAATGGCTTGCCTATCGAACTATGATGGAAAAGGTAAGTTTGTCGCCTTTCAAAGATTATGAGCCGTTAAATAAAAACTAAAAAGTATAAATCTATTAAATTGAAGCCCAATGGATTGTGATTCATTGGGTTTATTTATGCTGATTTAGGCAGCAAATTATCAACCAACTGATAATCAACAATAAAATGATCAACATTATCCTTAGTTGGATTAGTAACATAACCATCAAAAGGTCGCGATCATTTTGGATTGCATTCACTTTGTTGATCATTACTGCGTTGGGTATGCGCATTTCTTCATCTTGTTTGCTCACAGTTGACACACCCAAAGCCATTGTTGATCTTGAATTGGCATTTGACCAGGTTACTGCAATTGCCATTAAGGAATCATGGTCTTCTCGTCAATGCATTGGCAAACTTTCGATATCATCCAATGCAAAAGAAGCTGCCATTATTAATATTTTTATGGATTTTGCTTTTATTGCTACTTACTCCTGGTTTTTTATTGTGCTTATTGTACTTACACAAGCTAAAGGTTCCTTAGAAGTGGATAAACTATCTATGTTGGGTTGCTACTCCTCGCTAGCGGCTGGTTTGTTGGATGTTATTGAAAATATTTTCATGTTGATGTTTTTGATAGTTGGCGAGATCAACTCATTATGGTTTGCCATACCGGCTACATTCAAATTCGTAACCATTGTGCTACTGATATTCTTTGTTATAATCAGATTAGTTACCAGCCTATTTTTTAATAAGACCACTTAGATATCAATCCTTTTCTAAGAAAGGATATCGGTAATCAGTTGGGGGGACGAATGTTTCTTTGATCGTACGCATAGATGTCCAACGAAGCAGATTCATTTTTGCCCCCGCCTTATCATTGGTTCCTGATCCACGAGCACCGCCAAATGGCTGTTGTGCGACGACCGCACCAGTAGGTTTATCATTCACGTAGAAGTTTCCGGCAGCGTTGGTTAATTTCTTAGTGGCCAACTCAATAGCGTATCTGTCTTTTGAAATAATAGAACCTGTAAGGGCGTAAGGTGAAGTCTGATCCACCAATTCCAGTGTTTGTTCATAATTATCCGCGTGGTAAACGTATATGGTCACAACTGGCCCAAAAATTTCTTCACACATTGTGGTAGATGAAGGGTCTTTGGTTTCTATCACTGTTGGTTCAATAAAATATCCTTTTGATTTATCATAGTTGCCGCCAAAGATAATTTCATTTTTTGGATTCTTTTTAGCTTGGTCAATATACCCTGCAATCATATCAAAAGCTTTCTCGTCTATGACTGCATTTATAAAATTTTCAAAGTCTTCTGTTGGGCCCATATGCATGGATTTCAAGTCTTCCACCAAAAACTTCTTTACATCATCCCAAAGATTTGAGGGGATGTAACACCTAGATGCCGCAGAACATTTTTGTCCCTGATATTCGAAAGCACCTCTGCTAATTGCGGTAGACACCGCTTTGGCATCAGCACTTTTATGCACCATGATAAAATCTTTACCACCTGTCTCACCTACAATGCGTGGATATGATTTGTACTTGAAAATATTTTCACCGATCGTTTTCCAAATCGTTTGAAAAACTTTGGTGCTTCCTGTAAAGTGAATTCCGCCAAAATCTTTGTCATTGAAGATCACATCTCCCGTTACCGGACCATTGGTGTATATTAGATTGATGACTCCATCCGGGAGGCCAGCTTCTTTAAGTATTTCAATGATCACATGTGCGGAATAAATTTGAGTGTAGGCAGGCTTCCATACAATGGTATTGCCCATCATGGCTGCACTGGTAGGCAGATTGACGCCAATAGCAGTAAAGTTGAATGGTGTCAATGCAAAAATAAATCCTTCCAATGGTCTGTATTCCATTCTATTCCAAACTCCGGGTGAAGAGTCTGGTTGGTCCTTGTAAATTTCCGTCATGAAATGGGCGTTGAATCTAAGGAAGTCAATTGACTCACATGATGCATCAATTTCTGCCTGAAATGCGTTCTTGGATTGCCCTAGCATGGTAGCGGCATTAATCTTGTGCCGGTAAGGACCTGCAATAAGATCAGCTGCTTTTAAAAATACCCCTACGCGATGCTCCCAACTTAAGTTAGCCCAAAGTTCTTTGGCGCCCATGGCGGCAGCTATAGCTTGCTTGACATGACTTTTATCTCCTTCATGAAATTGGCCAAGTTTATGTTTATGATCATGAGGAGGGGAGATTGATATTGTTTTACCAGTCCGAATTTCTTCACCGCCAATGTACATAGGTATGTCCAACATTTGTTCGCGGGCTTTCTCCAGTTCTTTTTTTAGTAGTGCTCTCTCCTTTGTGCCGGGAGCATAAGATAGGATGGGTTCATTTTTTGGTACAGGTACTTTATAAAATCCGTTGGCCATAATCAAGTGCGTATTTAAAGTTCAAAATTCATTAATTCGTCTCCCATTGTGGAGGGATGCAAAGATAATCAATTTAAAAACCATTAAAGGATGGATTTAAGTTCGATTAGATCTGAAATTTCGTATTTCATTTTGTGTTGGTGTGGCTTTTTGGCCGGATTGAAGTAGGCGCTATCGATTCCTGCGTTATGGGCACCTTTTATATCTGTATTTAAATTGTCACCGATCATGATTACTTCATTTGGTATTAACTTATTCGTATTGAGCGCATATTCAAATATTTCTTTTGCAGGCTTTTTATGTCCAGCTGTTTCGGATGTGACTACAGTATCAAAATATCCGGCAATTCCTGATGAGGATAATTTCATAGATTGTATCTCCTCAAACCCATTGGTAATAATGATTAGCTTGTATTTACTTTCAAGGTAGTCAAGAACGGTTTTCGCATTGGGCAATAAATTCTTTTTGGTTGGTGATAGCGCCACATACTCACTTGACATACTTAGAGAAAGGCGGTAATCATCAATGCCCAGGGCTAAGAGTATTCTATGAAATCTTTGATAACGGATTACATCACGTTGAATGACCCCCATATCATATTGATCCCACATCTGAGTATTCAATTCTGTAAAAACATCCAATAAGGATTCAAAGGAAGTAACTCCTCTTTTCTTAAGTTCGTTTTTCTCATACAATTCCTGCAATGCTTCTGCACAATTGCCTTCATAGTCCCATAGGGTATGATCGAGATCAAATATCACGCATTTATAATTTGGACTCAAAGGCTAAGGGTGCGTTAGCGAACGAATTTTAAGTTTGTTCAGTGCCAACTCTCTATTGGAGTATAGCGTGTCGTAAACCTGTTGATCTTTTTGAAGAATGGGATCTCGACTGATGAATAGAAGAATTTGCTTGATGATATCAAATACTTCATCCTTAATTTGATAAAAGACCCATTGATTGAATTTGCGGATCGATAGAATATCAGAATTTTTCAAGTACACCAGATGACGGGATGTTTTTGTTTGAGTAAATTCAAGGATGCGCTCCAGGTCGCTGATGCACATTTCACCGTTGTTCATAATTAGGTTCAGAATGCGTAGCCTTGAAGTGTCCGAACAGGAGAGAAAAATCTGTGACCCTATATCAATGTTAAAATGTTTTAATCTCATACCATTATATAAAATTTCCTCGGTTTGAAGATCTTCTATTTCTGCATTCAAGATAATATAAAAACATCAATGTAAATGCCCCGCTAGAGTATTAGGCGAGATTATTAGCAATCCTTATCTTTGGACTATAGAGATGATGCAAAATAATGGACATAAGTGGGGATTGATTTTATTGATGATACTAATGGCTAGTTTATCATCTGCAGTTGACGGTTTTTCGCAAAGCAAAAAAAGAGTCATTCAATTATCTGGTATTATTTTAAGTGAGGATAGTGTTTCAGGCTTACCAGGAGTTCATATTTATGTACCTAAAGCTGGGCGAGGCACCACTTCCAATCGCACAGGATACTTTTCCATGCCTGTGCTGGAAGGGGATAGCGTAGTAATTAGTTCCGTAGGCTATGTTCGCAGGAGTTATATAGTCCCCAAATCAGTATCTGAATACATCACCATTGTAGTAGAGATGGTGCAGGATATAACTTATTTAAAGGAAGTTGAAATTATGCCATTTCCGACAGAGGAAGTTTTTAAAGAGGCAGTGCTGGCTTTGAATATTCCGATGGATAATGGGGTTGATCCGAAGGCCATGAATGCAGAATTACTTGCGCTGATGATGAGAACCACTCCGATGGACGGACAAGCCAATTATCGATATTATATGGATCAATATCCGGGCACCATCAATGATCGATTTCAACCAAGAGTGAATCCTTTCCTCAACCCATTTAATTGGGCCAGGTTTTTCAGGGACCTGAAAAAAGATAAGAAATAAGAAGGCTGGTAAGTCAGTTCCCTTTCTGGCTGGTTGACATAGCCAGGTAAACCCCATTAGTCCATCCAAATCCATCTTGATTGGGATATTCACCTCCGCCACCGGCATCACCACTTCCCATCACATTGTATTTTTCCATCATCTTCCCGGTATTTCGAAATACCTCATCATTAGCATTCAACCAGGCCTTTTTGATTTTATTAGCTAATTCAATTAGCCCGTAATTTTGGCAACCCATATAGGTGATCCATTGTAGTGGCGCCCATCCATTGGGGGCATCCCACTGCTGACCTGTAGTCAGTAATGTGGTGGTCAAACCTCCCTTTTGCAGGAATTTTTTTTCAATCACCGAAGCTACCCCACTGGCCTGCGTTGCCTCAGCAATTTTGAAAAGCAAAGGAAATACGCCGGCTAAGGTAAAATAGGATTTTTGCTGCTGGGCAATAAAATCGTAGTCAAAGTAAAATTTTTTGCTTTCATTCCAACAGTATTTCTGAATGGCAGCTTTCCTATTAGCGGCCAGTTTTTCATATTGACGTTGTTTCTTTGACTCGCCTTTTATTTTATAAATCTTGCCCAATAGTTCTTCCTGGAACATCAATAAGCAATTGAAATCTACAGGGATTATTTCCGTGGTGTGAATAGTGGAAAATTCACTGGGCTCTCTGAGCCACCTGCTGCTAAAATCCCATCCCGATTCTGCAGCAGCACGAATGTGCCGATAAAGTTCCTTCGGGCCGGAAGCCCCGTGAGCCAGTTCTACATCTTCTTTATAGGCTTCCGGCCTGGGCGTATCATTAGTGTCCCAATTTCGATTAAGAATTTCCCCATCAGGCAGTTT
>DATCZR010000249.1:0-11770 GCA_036525835.1 Cyclobacteriaceae bacterium | reverse complement strand
GATTACAACGGCACCATTACGGCTACAGATAACACGGACAATGCAAACTTCACTACGATCAACGATCCTACTGGTGCTTTCAGTGCAGGGGTGAAATTATATCCGTTCCCACCTCCAAATAACTTGGCTTTCCAGTTTACCGCAGGAGATGGAACCGTAGAACTAACCATGAATGCCGGAGCGGGCTCTGGTGGCGGTGTCAATGCCGGAGCGATCAGTGGTATTTCCAATACGATAAGCGTATTGTCATCTTATGAATCAACACTTAGTTCAATAGCCACACCACAAGACTTAGATTACGTTAACTTCCAGGCCACCAATATTACTGGAACGGGTGACGGCTATGCATTGGATGTACTTAAGCTATCGGATGGTGGATTTGATTTATCGGATCTTGACGGAGCACCCACTGTGATAGATGATTTGACAATCGGGCTTAGTAATCCACAGGCTATCAGAAAAATTGCCATATACCAGCAAGATCCATTGACACTGGTTGAAACGGAAATTGCCGAGCAGTCAAATGCCGCAATAACGGTTGTTAATGGCTATGGCACGATAACATTTACCAACCTAAACATTTCCGCTCCTGATTCAGATGTGACTCCAGGAAATAACGGAATGAACATTCTAGTGTTAGCCACATTTGACAATACAGCACCTAACATTACAGATGGTGACTTTATTCAAGTTGTAGTTCTGGGTGCGACACTTAATATCGGAAGTAAGTTTGCTCCTGATGCACTGGAGACCGGTACCATTGGTGGGATTGCAACCGCCCTGAACTCTCCATTCACATTGCCAGAAGCCACGGCATCTGTGACAGTCGGTTCAGTTGGCCCGCTTAAGCGAATTCAGGTTACTGCTACAAGTCTTGACTTTACCACAGCCGCCTCTTCTTATGCTGGAACCGGTGAACCCGTTGGTCCTTCGTATTCAGCTCCCGGATTGCCTGTTACCAGTGCTGCTATTGTTGAAGCGCGGGATGAGTTCGCCCTATTGGATACTGACTTCACAATGCCTGCTACCTCCATAAATATAACAGACAATGCAGGCGAAAGCATTGCTTCTCCTACGGGATTCATAAATGGTGTTCTTGATTTGGATGGTTTGACTTATGGAATTGTTGGAGACGGAACACTGAGAATTCAAGCTGGAGGGGTGGACAGCGCAAATCCTCCACCCGCCAATACGTCAGCCATTCCGGGTCAGTTGGTTAACGTGGTTAATGTGACTGCTACCATTGCAACCAATGGTGTATTAACAAGTCCTAACATCAAAGGGGGCGCGATCAATCAGGTGTTATTTGGTGTAACATTTACTCCGGATAACAATTCGCAAACCATGACTGAGCCTTCACTGAAAAAATTCATTTTCACGTTTGACAAGCCTTACGAAACACCGCTGGCTCAGATCTTCAAAAATTTTGATGTTACCGAATCCAACACGGCAAACTTTGGCAACTCCAACACAGTAACGATAACTAGTGCGACCATTACCAAAGGTGCAACTCCTGCCACAGCTCTTCTCGGAGCAGGTTACTACGATCAGGTAATTGTTGACTGGGGGGCCAATCCACCCAGGGACTTATTTGATCCTTTGACAGGAACCGCAGTACCTCTTTCCTATTTCTTGGTGGCCGATGTGGATGCAACCGCCAACATCAGTACACCTTCACTTATTCCTGGTTTGTATGACGGAGGTTACGGCACTCAAACTGATGATAATATTGTAACCACGGCTGGAACTGCTGTTGGTTCCGTAGTTGGAAATACCTACCAATTTGCCTCTACCCGACCTCCCGTATTATTAGCAGGAAGCAGCAGTCCATTTAGCGGTCAATTAAATGTTGATCCGGGAATTACTTCTATCTTCTTGCGATTTGATGTGGAGGTACTTTCATTGGATGGTAAAGCAGAGCTATACAACAGAAATACCAATACAAAAGTTGCGGATCTACAGGCTGTTTCGCTGGCAGATTATACCCAAACAGGAAGTTTTACAACAACAGCAAATCCTATTGAATTCCAAATCAATTTCCTTGGATCATTATCCTTCCAACCTGACACTGTCTACTACGTGACTATCAAAAAAGGTACATTTAATAATGTAACGAACGTAGGTCAAGGAATTTCCGATAGTGGACTTAATTATTACGGAGGAATTTCATCCAATGGTACCTATTACTTCAAAATTTCGAGTCAAAACCCACCAGCTTTGTCCTTGGGTCAAGCCGGATTCAGCAACACATCGATTGGTACATTTAGAACCACTTTTGACCAGGCAGGTAATGCGCATTACTTGGTTCTCACAAGCGGGTCAACCCCGCCTACGACATCTGAGATCCTGAGTCCAGGTACATATGGCTTCCCGGCAAATATCAAGGCTAGCGGTAACTATGTGATTAACCAAGTCAATACACCCCAAACTGTAACGTTCTCTTCGTCACTTGCGTTAAGCACATCGTATGATGTATGGGTATTCGCCCGAAACGATGCGAAACCAACCCCATTGCCTCTTACAGGACCTCCCTATGGTGCATTTAGTTCCGGATTAGGACTCCATCCGATTGGAGCAAGCGGACCTACATTTATACTTAATGTGCCATCTGTTGTTCAAACTAGTTTCCAGCCCGTATACTCAGTTTGCCCTGACAGTTTTGTCAATCTATCAGCTCCGATTATTATTGGTGAAACGAACCTTGGAGATTTTTCATCAGCCTCAGTCCAGGACTTTTACATTTTGCTGCCTTCCGGTTATGAGTTTGATGGGATAAAGCTACCAACGGTTATTCTAAATGGAAGTGACTTTGTTGGAGTAGCCATGGTTGATTTTATCAATAACACACTGGTACATGTAGTATTCTCAAACAACGGGGCTACCAGTAAGGATCATATTATTATTACCGATTTACGAATCAAAGGGATAACCGGAAGCAATCCGGGTACAATTAGTAAGTTTGCTGGAACCAATATGTTGCCATCCAATCCAAATCTGGCATCCATTTCACTGTTTCCTGCAAATCCTCAAAGTTTTATAAACAGTTATGCCAATCAAAACACCATACTAAATTCATTCGTGGCACTAACTCCAACAGGCTCATTAGGTGTAACGGCAATTCCAGATAACTACATTGATGTGGATCCATTGATCCCTGGAGCCGTGAGACTGTTACCACAGATTACACCGGCTAATGATTTTGGAGCTAGCTTTTTTACAGGTACCGGTGTAACTGATGATAAATTGACTTTAAGTGCAGTTTCACTAAACTCAGCCTTTGACATCACCATGATCCATACTGACCCTAACGGGTGCCTTTCTGAGACTAGCGTTCAATATTTGGTGTATGATCATAAGAGCCCTATCTCACCATTACTAGGTTCATCCGCTGCAGGTACACAGCAAGCATTAGTAAATCCAAATTTTCCAGGAGCAGCACCTTCACCCAATTTTACAATAGAGCCCCGTATTAACTCGACCGATTTAGCAGGGTATAAACTTATTCAGTTGGATGCGGCTCTCCCCGTAAATAATAGCACACAAATAATGAATAGTACCGATGGTTGGAATCCAGTCGTAAATAGTATTCCAGTTGAAGTAAACGCAATCCCGACCACGGATATTCCTAGCACCGCTGTTGATGATGGATTTTATCGTGACTATCAATGGGATTATTCAAAAGTATTAAATGCTACATCAAATGGGATAGTACTAGATCCTTATGATAATTTCAAAAATGCCAATGCCACACCAATCGGAAATACATATTGGGAAGGTGGCTCACTAGGAAAAGTTGAGTTTACCGGACTTTTCCAAAGTACTGCTGACTTCCAGGTTTTGGTTCCTTTCCGTCAGGAAGTTGAACTCTTTGTTCCGGCTATTCCGTTGATCGAAATTGGTTCCGGAAATGTTTCATCGTTCAACACACCAGATGGGACACTGAATACGCTGGATAACCTCACCCCTGCTCAGCACATTAAGAGTATTTTGTATACCCAAGCTGGAGGATATCCAGGGACGCCTATATTTTGCGAGGCTGGCGGACTCATCACTGTTAACGGATATCCGGCTGCTTCTGCCGGGTTCTCAACTGGTTCCTTTAGAATATTCGAGTACACTACTTTTGATTTCAGTAATAATACTGGTGTTCAAATCTTGTCAGGGCTTGTTGACAATGGTAATGGTACCGCTACTATTAATCCTGCTGATGCAGCTGTAAGAAATAATTATGAACATCTTCTCGTAACTTATGAATACAAGGAGAATAATTCACCAGCAATTGGAACGGGGTACTTGGTGATTCGTGTGGCTCCAAATCCCATAGCCGATTTCACTCAGGTCAGCCTATCCGATCCAAACGTTTCGCCACTTATACCGACAGCCTATTGTGAGGGTAAACAAATCGAATTTGATGGATCCCTTTCTGGCTTTGGCTCTAATGGTGCTGGAGGAACCTCTATTAGTGAATTCTCCTGGAACTTTGGTGACAACATTAATTCTACATCCACCAATCCAAATACGGTAAGTGGCGCCCAATTAGACCCAGGACCTGGTGGAAGTACTATTGAAAAACCTTATCATCAATTTTTACAGTCCGCTCCATATAATGTTTCGCTTAATGTTACATCAGATGTAGGTTGCAGTTCTACTAGTCCTGCTTTAGTCACCGTTAATGTAGGTGGAATCCCTAGTGTTGCCTTTGCCTATGAAGGTGTATCCATCGCAGATCCAATGATATTTACGGATAACTCAAGCGTGAATAGTGGAGGTGGAATAACTGACGGCATCAACCAAATCGATTGGGATTTTGGAGCTCTCCAGACTCCTCAATCTATTACCGCCAATTTTTCAACGTCAGTAACCAATCTTTATGCGGCTGCAGGCTCTTACGATGTTACAGAAACAGTAACCAGTATGATCGGATGTGTTTCCACCGGAAATAAAACCATCGTTATGCTTGAAAAATTCGTTGCTGATGAGACTAATCCTTATGTAGAGGATTTTGATACAGATAATGGCAATTGGCAAGTACTTAAGGATCCATCTTTTGCAGGAACTGCTTCCTGGGCTTGGGGGGTGCCAACAACCTCCGTGATTACTAAAACGATTCTTTCTCCACCACTTTCTGACAACAACGTAAGCTTATGGACCACCAACTTATCTGGTAGCTATTCAGGGCAAGAAAGGTCATATTTATACACTACTTGTATTGATATGAGCTTGCTTTTACGTCCTATGATTTCCTTTAATAGCTTTGTACAATTGGCTCAAGGAGATGGTGTGGTTATAGAATATTCTTTGGACACCAAGAATATAGCTGACCCGACTAAGAACTGGGAACTGTTAGGAAATTATTTGAACTCCATTGAATCAGGTGTTGATTGGTACAAAGCCTCTGCATTGCCTTCAAAACCTGGAAATAATCAAACAGTTGGAGATTATGGTTGGGCTGGAGATGCTGTAGAAAAGTGGATGGAATCAAAACACATCCTCGATGAGATTAATAATCCAACCCCTCAAAGCAATGTAGTATTCAGATTTGCGATCGCAAGTGTCAACGATTCTCCTGGTAGAGATGGCTTTGCCATTGATAATATGAGAATTGGTAATAGAACGCGAACAGTCTTAATTGAAAACTTTACTAACAAAGCAAACCCAAAGATTAATCAATCTAATGGAATCATTGCTGAAAAATTTGAAAGTGATGAGTTAAGAATGTTTGGTCAAAATATCGCAGGAACCAGATTGGTAAAAGTAAATTATCATGTTGGCTTTCCAAGAATTGATCCATTTAACCTGGATAATCCTGCCGACCCTAGCGCCAGAGCCTTGTACTATAACATTACGCAAACCCCGTTGGCACGACTTGATGGATTTAAGAATCAAGGCGCTGAGGACTACTTCTCAAATTGGGGCGCAACACAATATGGAATTAGAACTTTGCAATTGGCCCAAGCTGACCTCGTCATATCCACGGTAGTCAATGCAGATAACGGGTTGCAAGTGGATGTGCAGGTAATAGCACATGCACCCATTCCAGCCAATGCCCGATTGCATGTAGCCATGCTGGAAAAGAATGTTCCAATTTCGTCATTGAGTTCTAACAAGGGTGACCTAATCATCACAGGCGAAACAGATTTTGAGTACGTACTTAAGAAAATGCTGCCATCAGCAATCGGTACAGCTTTAGAAACAACCCTGTTGCCTACTGATCCTCCCAAGAACTTTTCCTTCACCTGGTATCCCGACAAGGCTAAGCTCTATGACCTACCCGATGACCTGGTTGTGGTTGCATTCTTGCAAAATGAAGACACGCGAGAGATACTGCAATCCGAAATACTGGAGCCGATCGCAGATCCTCCTTTGGTAACGGGTCTCGATCTGGCCAGTTTTGTGGATCGTATTGGCATCTATCCAAATCCGGCTGATGCAGAGGTAAAAATTATTCTCCCTGCGCCATCTCCGAAAGAGATCCAGTTGCAAATGATCGATCAGATGGGTCGAGTGGTCAACCGATCAATCATCGAAAAAGGCAAAGACAGTGCAGACATCGACACGAAAGATATGGCCGCGGGTATCTACATGGTCTTGTTCGGAAATGGGGACACCAGCGTCTTCAAGAAGGTGATGATCGTTCATCGGAACTAAAATAGCAGTAACTAAACCTTAAAAGAATACCCTCCGAAAGGGGGTATTTTTTTATTATAAACTAACCTCATCATCAATTCATTTACAGCCTCAATTTTAAGCGTTTTAGCGCCAAAAAAGAACCTTTCTTTTGGCGGTTTTCTTTTCCTATTATTGTGGGCTTTGTTTAATTTGAAAATGAATTTCCTTATTAAAACCCCATAAGTAACCGATGGAAATGTTCCTTCAAGCCGATACCTGGATGGCCCTCCTCACCCTCTGTTTTCTGGAAATCATCCTGGGTATTGACAATATTATTTTCATTTCCATTGTATCCAATAAACTTCCAGAAGAAAGCCAACGCACAAAGGCCCGCAATATCGGGCTGATGCTGGCCATGGGTGTACGCATCCTTTTCTTACTGGGTATTACCTGGATCATTGGATTCACTGAACCCCTATTTACTGTTCCGGAGAACTTCATAATAGGACATAAAGTGGCCTTTAGCGGAAGGGATCTAATCCTCGGCTTTGGCGGACTCTTCCTCATAGCCAAAAGTACCATGGAAATCAACCACGAAATGGAAGGCGATGATGAAGATAATGCATTTAAAAAAGCAGCCGTTACAGTTCCCGGCACTATTATACAGATCATTTTATTAGACATTATTTTTTCCTTCGACTCTATTCTCACCGCTATCGGTATTGTTGATAAGGTGATCATCATGATCATTGCTGTTATGGTATCCATTGGCGTCATGATGATTTTCTCCGGTCGCATCAGCAAATTTATTAAGGAACACCCATCTATGGAGGTGCTGGCTTTGGGATTCCTGATCCTGATCGGCTTCACTTTGTTTCTGGAAGCACTCCACGAAGAGATACCCAAAGGATATATCTACTTTGCCGTGGCCTTTTCTCTGCTCATCGAGTTCACCAACATCAGGGTAAGAAACAGACGCAAGAAAAAATCTGAACCGGTCAAACTGCATAAGAACTATTCCGATGAGGATGTAAACAAGGTTATCAACGGATAGCTTATTGTCATGGATGAGCGTTATCCAATAGGAAAATTTTCGCCGCAGGCATTTTATACCCCACAAGAAATAGCCAGCCATATCGATCTAATTGAAAAACTACCTGAGTTGTTACATGCAGAGATTCAATCACTTTCAGATGAGCAGTTGGACACGCCTTATCGGGAAGGCGGCTGGACAGTACGACAGGTAGTGCATCACCTGGCTGACAGCCACCTGAATGCCTACATCAGACTAAAATGGACCCTTACTGAAGCATCGCCCGTCATCAAAGCTTATGATGAAAAAGCCTGGGCAGAAACGCCTGAAACACAAGCAGAACCTGCTCTTTCTATTACTTTTCTCACAGCCCTTCATCACAAATGGGTAAGCCTATTGAGACAGCTATCAGACTCAGATATAGCCCGCGAATTCATTCACCCGGAAACTAAAAAGAATCAGCGTATTGACAGAATGATTGCCCTATATGCCTGGCATGGCGTCCATCATCTCGCTCACATTTCCAATTTGAAAAAGAAAAGAGAATGGAAATAAAGGACGAAGTCATTGGCACACCTCCCTACCAACGTCCTCGCCTGCTATTTACCAATCACATTGAAACAATCTATCCGGCAGTATGGAGGAATGTTCGTGGGGTTGAGTATGCGCGGGAAAGAATAATGACGCCCGATGATGATTTTCTTGACCTGGATTGGCTACAGCAGCAAGCGAGTCACCTGATCATTCTGTCACATGGCCTGGAAGGCAATACCCAACGAGCCTACATGAGAGGAATGGCAAAAGCCTTTTACGAAACAGGATATGATGTGCTTGCCTGGAACTACCGAGGGTGCAGTGAAGAAATGAATCGGCAGTTACGATTTTACCACAGCGGAGCCACCGATGATCTGGATACGGTGGTAAATCACGCGCTGAAGAAAAGTAATTATCAATATATATCACTCATTGGATTCAGCCTGGGAGGAAATCTAACTTTAAAATACCTCGGTGAGAAAGGAGATAGCCTGGACTCAAGAATCTATAAATCAGTCGCTTTCTCGGTTCCTTTAGACTTACATGCCAGCTGCCAAACTATTTCAAGTCATTGGATTTATACCCAACGATTTGTGAGTAGTTTGAAACAGAAAGTCATCAACAAATCAAAGCAGAAACCTGAGCTTAACATTGATAAAATTCATAAAATAAAGACAGTGATTGATTTTGATGATGCCTATACCGCACCTATTCATCATTTCAAAAATGCTATTGACTATTATCAAAAGTGTTCGTCCATTCATTTTGTTGAAAACATATGTATTCCCACTTTGATTATCAATGCCCTCAACGACCCGTTCCTTGACCAGGCTGCCTATCAAAGCCAAGTATGGCAGAAAAATAAGCAGTTACATTTTGAAACCCCTTCATCAGGGGGACATGTTGGTTTTGCTCTTTTCAATCAAAATGGTTTATATTGGTCCGAATTAAAGGCACTAGAGTTTATCAACAAATAAAATGGTTGAACGCTATTCCATAACAGCTACTTCTCAACAACTTTCGGATCATTTTGCTGTGGACGTTCCTGCTCATTATAAACCAAGATACAATGCCGGGCCTACACATCTGCTCCCGGTCATTACCCATCGCAATCCGGAAGGCATTTCCTTTTTTTATTGGGGAGCCATTCCGCAATGGATAAAAAACAAAAACATCAGTGAGAAACTAATCAATATTAGAGCCGAAACTATTGGCGAAAAACCGTCCTTGAAGAAAAAATTGATGCGCTATCGTTGCCTTGTTCCACTGGATGGATTCTATAGCTGGAAAAAAATTGGAAAGAAATCGGCCATCCCCTACCGTTTTTTTCTAAAAAATAAGGGGCTCCTATCCATGGCTGCGCTTTGGGAAGAATTTGAAGATGAGCAAGAAGAAACACATCATACTTTCAGCGTGATTACCAGAGCTGCCGATGCACAAGTACAACCCGTGAACGAAAGAATGCCTGTGGTCTTTGATGATAAGAATGCAAAAGTATGGCTGGATAGGGAAAGTCAAGAAAACGACTTACTAAATCTACTGGTAAAACCTACCAACGTGTCTTTGGAATCATTTACGGTATCCCCACGCATCAATTCATTGGAGTTGAATGAATCTACCATGGTGATGCCCACTGCTCCGGCAGATCAAGATGGCAATCTCACTTTATTTGATTAGAGATTATCAAACCCATCATCTTCCTCCTCCTTCTTGGCAGGCGACTCTTTTTTCTCCTCAGGTTTGGTCTTTACTTTTTTCTTTTTCGGCTTCTTAACTTTCTTCGCTTTTTTGTTATCTGCAACAGAATCTGCAGGAATGGAAGGACTATCCACCGCCCTGGAATTATTTTTATTCTTTTTCTTAAATAGATTTCTGAAGAATCCTTTCTTCTCTTTGCCCCCAGCAGGACCTACCGCTGAAATCCCGAGTTTCTCACCACTCTTTTGCTCAAGTGCAGCCCGCACATCAGGCAGAACAAGTACATCCCTGAAATACCACATATAGTTATCCTGGTCCACATTGAATTTTTCCTTGGTTTTGGTGATGGCATAAGCCGAGTCAGTCCTATCCAAGCCTTGCTGAAAGGCAGCAGAATCAATAACATCTCGCTCAGCCAGAATGAGATCGGCTCCTTCCTCTATCTTTAATGAATCCGGGATCTCAGGATATATGAGTTTCATTTCCACCGTCTTCAAACTCCTCATCTTCTTGCGGTAAGATTCTGGCACCGCAATGAGGTATTTGGTCTTGCTGGCCGTGAGTATTTTTGGTGTGGAGTCTTCCTTGAAATAGCTGAATTTTTTGCGTAGCGCCTCTTTATCGTAGATATACGCACTCTGAAAGGCAGGACAAGTCATCTGCTGGGTGCAGGCACCAAGCAGCATAATAAAGCCAACCAATAAAAGCGTTATCCTACTCATTTAAAGACCTTTGCAATCAACAAAAATAAGGAATTAACCTCAAGTAATTCGGGGTAGACGGTAAATGTAACCAATGCATAAAATATTGATTATCAATCTATAACGTGTTTAGGGTTAATTTTTGACTTTTAGTCAATGTTTTTACTACCAGGTTATATGACGTGTCAATCCAGGCTTTTAGCTCCTTATCGGGTATGGAACCATCCATTTCCACGGTTATCCAGTGCTTTTTATTCATATGATAACCAGCCAATACAGCCGGATATCGCTCTCTGAGCTCTGCTCCTTCCTCAGGGATGCATTTCAAGTTAATAGTGGTGAAAAGGTCCAGATCGGTCAAGGCGAACATCTTACCCATTGTTTTATAGACGAGGGTATTCTCATCAAATGGAAACTCCTCGGTTACTCCTTTCTTGCTCATGCAATGATTTCGAAAGGACTCGATGTTCACTACAGCAGTCTTCTGAGTATGATATATAAGACGCCCAGGAGGAAAATAACAATGCTGATCTTATTAACCCCATGCATCATTTTAATATTGATGTTGCTGGGTCTATTCGACTCTTTACCTCTGAAGAAATAGCCTCCTACTTCACCTAGCTTAAAGAATTCTTTTATCGACAATTTTTTTCTTGGTTCTGATGTTTCTTTTTCCATAATGCTAGTGATTTGTTGCCATTTCCAACGCTACCCAATTACCATCTTCTTTGATCAGGTTGATCAGCTCGTCCACAGCCTGGGCTGAGGGCACATGTCTCTTTACTACTTCCTTGCCTCTGTATAATGTTATTCGTCCTGGACCAGAACCCACATATCCATAATCAGCATCTGCCATTTCACCCGGTCCATTTACTATACAGCCCATGATGCCGATTTTTACTCCCTTGAGGTGATAGGTTCTGGAACGAATCATGGCTGTCGTTTCCTGCAAATCAAATAAGGTTCTTCCACATGATGGGCACGAAATATATTCTGTTTTTGAAATTCGGGTTCGTGTAGCCTGTAAAATGGTAAATGCCGTTTCATTTATTCTTTTATCCGGCCCACAATTCTTTGCCGCTATAAATATGCCATCGCCCAATCCATCAATCAGCAAGCCACCCATATCCGTTGCGGCATACAATTGCAATTCATCCAAGGATAAGTCAGCGTACCTTCGCTTAACTATTACGGG
>DATCZR010000248.1:0-7856 GCA_036525835.1 Cyclobacteriaceae bacterium | reverse complement strand
ATGTGGTAGTGCTTTTGAAAGTTGATTTCGCAATTCAAGTGAGCGTTTGGGATTGGAGTGCAAATCAGCTTCTGGTTCGTAATAAGCTGAATAGAATTTATGCACCTTCACCAAGAGGTCTTCCTGTGCTTTTTCGTCAGTATGAGGTATATGCTCAGCAAGCGCACCTTTAATCTCATTCGTTAATTTTGTTACAGCTTCAGCCTCGTCATTCAGATAGAGATCTTTATACCCGTCTAACAGCAGAGGTTCAGTGATTGTAACCGAAATCATGCTTCTGAACTGAATTGAATCTGAATAATCCAGTGTAACGGGCAGGATTTTCAGGTTGCCTTTAAAATTCTTTGTTGCTTCATAGCTGAGTGCTATCCTTGCCGTACCTGTTTTTATCTTTCTTAGTTTAAGTTCATAATAGCTATTTCCTTCGGGAAAAATAAGTAACATATTTCCTTCGCTCAAGTATTGATGACATTTGAAAAATGCCGCATTGTTATCTGGCTTTTCTCCTGGAAGCACATCCTTCTTTCTATAAATTGGAATAACATGAAAATAGTACAATACAGAAGCTATTATTTTGTTGGAAAAGATTCCTGCATTCCCAACAAAACCAATTCGATTATTTGTAATGGACGCGACAATTAAAGGGTCCATGAAGGTATTAGGATGATTGGCTACAATTATAAGCGGTCCTTTTTCAGGGATGTTATTCTTTCTGGAGATGACAATACTTTTAAAAAAAACGGAAAGGAGAAATTTTATGAGATACTTTAATATGTGATAAATCATGCCGCGCTCTTCTTAATGTTGACGAATTGAAGAATGATAAAACCAGCAATAAAAAATATGGACATAAATACCATGCTATTGCGCATACTACCGGTGATCTGATCGATCAATCCGTATGAGAAAGATCCGATCACAATGGCCAGTTTTTCGGTGATGTCATAGAAACTGAAAAATGAAGCCGTGTCTTTACTTTCTTCTGGAATAAGTTTAGAATAAGTAGATCGCGACAGTGATTGAGTTCCCCCCATTACAAATCCAAGAAAGGCAGCTAGAAAGTAAAAAGTAATTTTATCGTATAGAAAATAACCAGTAATACAAATTAATATCCAGATCACCAAAGCTAGGCCTATGGCAAATCTATTTCCTTTCAAAGAGGAGATAAAGGCAAACAAAAATGCACCACCAATGGCCAGTACTTGTAAAATCAATACAATAAAGATCATCTCATCGGCTTCTAAGCCAATTTCCTTATCACCAAATAAAGGTGCCAACAACATTACCGTTTGCACTCCCATACTGAACATAAAAAAGGAGAGAAGAAAGCGAGTCATGATGCTACTTCTGCGGACGAGGGTCACTACTTTTTTCAATTCGATAATTCCTTTACCCAGTGTTTTTATTGTGATGGGGCTTCCGCCTGACCTGTCTTTCAAATAATAAAAAGCTATCTGAGAAAATCCAAGCCACCAAATACCTACCAAGATAAATCCAAATTGTGTAGCTGAACTGCCGCTGGAAAAGCCAAAAAAATCAAAATTCATATAAAGGGCGAGATTTACGCCTAATAGGATAACACTTCCGGTATAGCCCATCGCAAATCCTTTGGCACTTACCCTATCCATCATATCAACTGAGGCAACTTCTGGCAGGAAACCATTATAGAATACGAGTGATCCTGCGAAGCCAATACTGGCCAGTACTGCGCAGGCAATTCCATATTCAACATTTTGTCCTGTAAAAAAGTATAAGCCAATGCAGGCAATTGATCCCAGGTAAGTGAAGAATTGCATGAATTGTTTTTTTATTCCACCATAATCAGCAATTCCTGAGAGTATTGGAGAAATCACAACAATAACAAGAAATGAAAAGGATATCGCATAAGAATACAAAACAGAATTCTTTACTCCGGCTCCAAAGAATTGAACTATTTCTCCGCCAAAGACTTCCTCGGTTGTACTCAAATAGTAGATTGGAAAAATGGCGGTGGTTACAATCAAGTTGTAAACGGAATTAGCCCAATCATACGAAGCCCAGGCGTTGATTAATCGTTTATTATTTCTTTCAAGCATATACAAATATGAAATGTATGGAATAATAAAAATAATGGCTTAGGTACAGATTGTACCTAAGCCATTTATTGCCTCTATTATAGTGTGCTAAATTTACTTTACTGGTTCATCAGTTGGAAGGTGTCCCCAGGCTATCCCTTGTGTTCTTCTGAACGGCAATAGCCCCGAACATACTCATGAGGAAACCAAATGAGTAAAAGCCTTTTTCACTTGGCAGCAACTCAGCATTCCACAAACCAATAATCAATAAAAGAATCGAAAGAATCACCGCGAACCAACTTATACCGTAGTAAATATCAGTGACGTGGATACCTTCCAAACGGTCGCGCACAGCTTTCTGCAAGGAAATAACGGAGTATATCCCAAACATTAATACAGTAAAATAATATCCTTTCTCATTAAGCATCATTTCAGCCCTCCACAGGCCAACCAGGAAACCGATCATTCCGGTTCCGAGTGCAATCCAAGATGCAGCCACAAAAGCGGCCGAAGGTTTTTGATACATAGGTGACGGGGTTTAGGTTTAGATTCTGAAAGTTATGAATAAATCGATCAAAACCAAGAAATTACTTTTAATACGTATTTCTTGTGGAGTCGGTGATCTCTGGCTCCATAGGCACAACGATTTTGTTTCTCTGTTTCCGTCAGGATGGTGGTTCTTTCTTCAATACCCTCATGCAGACAGACATAAACAACAAGGCATTAACGATGGCACGTTCCCGGATTTGATGCAGCCCAAACCCAAATCCAATGCTGGCCATAAAGGGTGTATAAGATTTCGCTATTTGCAATAGAAGTAGTGGTTCATGGAGGGCAGTAATAAATTCGATCAAAAGGACCACAAAGGAGAAGCACCTAATTAAAAGGAGACCGCTCAAGCAGTGTTGCATCAATATCGCCTATTCCGGTCCCTACTACCCTCCAAACCTATTGAACTCCACAATAAATGTTGACCCTTCACCGGGAACAGTTTCGCACCAAACTTTACCCTCCATGGCTTCTACATATTTCTTTACAATTGACAAACCTAAGCCCGTGGAACTTTCTCCACCCGTTGGCCGGGCTTCCAATTTCTGGAATTTTACAAAAAGGTTGGGTTTATCTGCTTCGGAAATTCCCGGGCCCTGGTCCTTTACTTCAAACCGAACTGTACTTTCGCTGCTTTTTAGCCTTACACTAATGCTCGTATTCCGTTTGGAAAACTTGATGGCATTCGATAATAAGTTGTCAAGTATTTGAACCCACAGACTCCTATCCAGAGTCGCCCTGCAATCATCCAGTTCTTCTTTAATTTCAATTCCTTTATTATCACTTTGAACTTTAAGGGAAGCAATCACTTGCTGAGTCACCTCCTTTAAATTCAGTGGGGAATAATTAATTTGGAGTGATGGAGATTCCAAAACCTTAATTTCAAGGATTTTGGCAACTAATCCATTCATCCTTTTCAGGGACTTTCGTATCAAACCTAAGTACCCGGCTTGATCTTCGGTGATTTCTTCTTGAAGGAAAAGATCTGCTACGGTTATAGCACTGGTTAGTGGGTTTTTTAGGTCATGTACTACGATTCCAATCAATTCATTTTTTTCTTTGCTCAGGGAGTTAAGTTCCAAATTTTGCTGTTCAATTTGCCTATTTTTCTCAGAAAGACTTTTGTTGGAAATTGATTTAAGTCGGATGAGCCTATACAATGTAAACAATGCCACCAGTACCAAAACAATTCCGATGATTGCTACGGTTATAACTTGATTTTTTCTGCTTATTTCCAGCTCACTCTGCTTCAATTTTAGGTCCTGTAATTCTCGTTCAAGGGTTAGGACGCCCACCTCACGATTGGCGGCAGCATCTGCTGATAGCTCAGCATTTTGACCACTCATTTGCTCAACGACCCTGCTAAATGCGGGTCCCAAATGCTTTTCAACAAGCGCATCCATCATGGGTTTAAAGGTAGAATTTGCAATAAATAAATCGAGGGCTTCAACCCAGTCACTTGAAAGTGGTGTGGCCATAGAAAGCCCAGGGTTCTCCACCATAAAATAGCGTTGACGGCTTATGTCTTTCCCGCTTTTGTAATAGGACAAATAATTGGGAAGTGAAATGTACCCCCAGGCATTATCTGATTTAGACACCTCTTCAATCAAAATATTTACATGTGCCACATATCTAATCTCAATGTCAGGAAAGTAATCTGACTTTAACTCAAGAATATTGCGTTCAAACGTGGAGTTAGAAACGGTAATCGCCTTGTTTTCTTTGACCATTCTTGCGAATTCACCCAAGCTACCCACCGCACGAAATTTGCCACTAGAGACAATGACTTCAATATCCGGCATATATGAATTGCTAATATTGAAATCCTTTTTTCTCTCTTCAAGAGTGGAAATGGAGGCAATACCCAAAACGGATCGTTTTGAATACTTCAATGTATCCAACAAAGCATCGAATGTGATGAGATGCTCCCAAATCAGGTTTAGTTTTGAGCCGTATTGTGTTTCAACAAATTTGACGAACTCACGCAGGATTTCATACTCAATACCACCAAGCTCGCCCCTACTATCTAAATATATAAACGGGCTATTTTCTGAATAGGCAACCACCAATGTACCTGATCCATTTTCTTTGACCTCTTTCCAACTATTGCTGCGTGTTTGCCCATACACCCGCGGCAAAAAAGAAAAGAGAAAACAAAATAGAATAAGGCCTGATCTTACCATTCAACAAATTGATTGTACGCCATACAGAAGTAAACTAACTCACATTAGTTGCGCCACATCAAATATTAATCAAATTATCACTTTACAACAAATAAGGTTTGAAGGAAAAACTTCCTCAGGAGCAAAAACTAGTGAAAATTTTTATGAGATAAAATGATGGATGTCAGTTAACCAAAGAGATGCACACATAATTTTTAACCTATTTAAATTGAGCTTCCAAGTCCAGAATGCTACTTATCTGGCTAACGTATTGTATAAAATTCGTTTTAATGAATTTTATCAATTGTTAGTGGCTTACCAGGGTTTAATCCAATCATGAGATATTTCAAATGGTTATTACAAATAATATTCAATCCAGTTAATTCCCCATTAAGATATGTTCTTTTTCCCTGAATATATCAAAAGAAGAATACCTAAGATGAATATTGGAAATCCCAGGACCACAGTTGCATTACCATAACTCCATACCAACCAAGCCGTAATAAAAAGACCAATCCACCACGTAGTCAACAGGATTCCCGCTTTTTTTTCATTTTTCCACAAGTAGAAGTAACCAATGGAAAACCAAATGAAGAGTACAAAAACCATTGCGATTCCAAAATCAGATTCTCTCATATCAGGAGCGTAGGGAGGAAATGCTTCATCGATGAAGATAAGAGCATATAAAATAGCTGCCAATGAAACAAGTATGCGAAGGACATTGCGAAATGGTTTCATTGCATAACGTATTTCAGTTTGACTCTTAACCATATTCCCTTTACCTGGTTTTACTGCAGCCATATTTATGATTGCCACAACGGTCTTGTATATGAAACGTAGCGTGTAAATAGACGCTAACCTTTCGTATTATGCACGAGCCTAATTTTTTAATTTTCTTTTTATCATAATTTTTCAAAAAGTCAAATTAAAACATTTGGCGGACTTCGTAAATAGCCCAAGATTTAAGCAAAACTTAAAGCCCCAAATTAGCATGATAACAAAAATTATTTTTACGCACCAAACTGAAAATCCTTGCGGACTTTCAGAAGCAGGTGTGAAAAAACAATTACTTATAGTCATTGTTGGCAGTCGTTTTTAATCTCTTTTATGGGCAATAATCTAGTACCGATATTTACAAACTCTTTAACTTCAACAGTTGCATAATTGCTTAATCAAGGTATTGCCTGTATGAGCTCATGACCTTCAATTGATGGAGCATTCGTTTTGCTAGCTATTGTGCCCCCTGTAGTAATAATAAGCACATGAGGTTTTGTGGTACTTTGGGAATAAGATGTTGACCAACAAAAAGGTAGAATGATTATAAATATAATTTTATGCATGAATTAAGTATTGTTAAATATCCAACAATGACTACCAACCCCTGAATAAATGGCTGTTTTAATGGCATTTATTTATTGTCGTAAAACGTTGAAGGATTTAATTTTTTTGGAAATTGCCATACTGAGTTCATTCAAGATTAAAAAACTGGAACACAAGAAAGGGCTCATGCTTGGCTTTACCTTTTTACCTTTGGACAATCGGATTAATTGTCTTGCATAAAACCCAGCTTCAGCCGCATCCTCAAATTGACTTATTCCAGTTCTTAAGACAAGGTTGTCCAAGTTTGGGATTTCTCCCTTCAAAAAGCCACTGATGTCTTCTATGTTGGTTATAAACGGACGTGCCATTCCTATCAAATCCAATTCTCCATTTTCCAGTACTGCATTACAAAAGTCATAGGACCGAAATCCCCCTGTGATCAATAATGGCAAATTGCTGATTGCCCTAACTTTTTTAGAAAAGTCGATAAAATAGGCTTCTCTTTTTTGGGTGCTTTTTTTTATTTGATCCTCATTCATCAAAAGGAACGCCAGTTTTTCATAAGTTCCTCCAGAAATTTCCAAAAGGTCAATCTTTTCATTGTCCAACATTTTAATTACTTCCAGCGATTCCACTTCCGTAAATCCACCCTTTTGGAAATCGGATGAATTCAGCTTGACCGCTATTGGAAATGAAGGCCCGACTACCTTTCGTATTTCACGAATAACGGTAAGCAGCAATCTACTGCGATTGAAAATACTTCCTCCCCATTCATCGGTTCTTTTATTGGTTAATGGGGATAGAAACTGACTTATCAAATAACCATGTGCAGCGTGGATCTGGATACCTGTAAATCCCGCTTCTTTAGTGATTTTTGCAGCTTTTGTAAATCCCTTGATGGTGTTCCTGATATCCGTTTCAGCCATGGCCCTTGGTTTGCCAAATAGGCCAAGTTTCTTTAGCTGGACTTCCGAAGGGGCCAATGGCCTTAACGTACTAAATTTATTGGACTGCCTTCCGGCATGAGAGATTTGTACCCAAATTTGATTTCCATTTTTCTGCCCGGCAGTGGCCCATCTTTTTAGCTTTGGAAGCATATTTTCATCATCAAAGCATACATTTCCAGAAGATTCCAAGTGTATTTTATCAATGACAACATTCCCTGTAATCAATAAACCAGCTCGCGTATCAGACCACTTTTCATATAGCCTTTCGTGCCCATTTGTCGGTTCAAATTTACGATTACTGATACGCTCTGTCATTGCCGATTTTACCAATCTATTATTCAGGGTAATCCCACAAGGCAGTTCCAATTTCGTGTTGATTATATTTTTATTCATCGATTGAATGTTTTACAACGTATTGATAAAATGAGTGCACACCATGTTAGTTTGAACCACGCTTTGGCTAGAGTGGATTCAACTTCTTGTTGTGTTTTTGGGACAATAGCGGAAAGATCAGATGAGTGAGAATAATGGAGAAAGAAGAGAAGCAACAGCATATTAGGAATAATAATCACCTGATAAGTTACTTAACTAGAGATAATTGCTATTTTTAATTTGACAAAACTCCTAAACTCAATGAAAAAATCTATTGTATTCATGTTAATGGTGTTATCATTAGCAGCCTATTAGCCGAATAACTTTTTCGCCCCCGTGTTTTGAGGCCCACAACAAAAATGTTTCTGCAATGGTGGGTTTAGTGTCCTCATTAAGTTTCGGTTTCATTATATACATTTGTCACGTGGGGCAGGTCGCAACTAGTCGGGCTT
>DATCZR010000247.1:0-11917 GCA_036525835.1 Cyclobacteriaceae bacterium | reverse complement strand
GCCTCATGATTATAATGGGCGCCTTCTGAATAGGGTGTTATCCTTAATCCCTTCACAAAGATTTCACCGTGGTTAAAGTAACAATGACCATCTTGCAAATTTACCTTGCCCTCTCTGATAGATTTAATTTCTGATCCTTTTAATACCATACCTGCTACGTACTTATCCAACAGCTCATAACGAAATGTCGCTTGCTTATTTCTTATGTTGACATCATTGGAAAATCGTTGTTTTGTCATTTGTTATGCTGGCCTCTGGTAAATATCTGATTTAATCTTTCTTTTTTTAGCATCCGTTGCCCCGTTTTGCCAGTCGCTATAATTCTTTCTTCAACCTTAACCAAAATATCACAAATCAATTCATTATCGCGAAGTTGTGCAACAGTAGCCGTAATGACTAATTCATCTCCCACAAATGCAGGGTTACAATGGTCAATACTTAAATGAGTGCCTACACCCTCTTCATCCTCTTCCTTCATTTCAATAAAAAAAAGTCTTGACGACCATTCCATATCTCTTGCCAAGGCAAAGGTTGAGCATACTTTGTGCAAGACTTCACCATGAAAGATAGCCTGATCCTCCATGGTCACCTTTCGCTTATACACTTTGATGTCACCAATTTTAAAAAGATACTTCATATTTTATAAGGGCAATCTGGCAAGTGGTGAAACACTTAAATCGCTAAACATTTTATTTATAAATTTATAGTGTGCAGCCATGGCCACCATCGCAGCATTGTCCGTGCAGTATTCAAAATCAGGAATGAAGGTATTCCACCCATTTGCTTTGCTCTTTCCTAGTAAGGCATTCCGAAGACCTGAGTTGGCAGCAACCCCACCGGCTATGGCTATCTCATTAATGCCAAGCTCCGAGGATGCTTTCTCCAGTCGTTCCATTAACATATCCACCAAATGCTTTTGGAGACTGGCGCAAATATCATTTTTCCTTGTGTCAACGAAGTCCGGATCCTTTGCCGTTTCATCCCTGACAAAATATAAGAAGGCCGTTTTGATGCCACTAAACGAAAAGTTATAAGATTCCATTGTAGTGTATGGAAATTTGAATGCATCTGAATTTCCCTGTTGGGCAAACTTATCAATAAGTGGACCTCCCGGGTAGGGAAATCCTAAAACCTTAGCCGCTTTATCAAACGCCTCTCCCACTGCATCATCCTGCGTTTGTCCGATTACTTCCATTTCCAGAAAGTCCCTAACCAAAACAATTTGGGTATGACCTCCACTTACCGTCAGGCAAAGGAAAGGGAATGCGGGTTTGGGGTCTTTAATGAAATGGGACAGTACATGAGCCTGCATATGATTAACCTCAATAAGGGGTATATTCAAAGATAGCGCCATAGCTTTTGCAAAAGAGACGCCAACCAACAAGGACCCAAGTAACCCGGGGCCCCTGGTAAACGCGATGGCATCCAAGTCTGTCAACTTTATATCAGTTGAGGCTAATGCTTCGTTAATGGTATACACAATATTTCTCTGATGTGCGCGCGAGGCTAACTCAGGAACAACACCTCCATATTTTTCATGCACCGATTGAGACGCTATAACATTATTAAGTACCTTGCCGTTTGTTATTAAGGAGGCAGATGTCTCATCGCATGATGACTCTATGGCAAGAATATTGGGATGCATTTGAGTTTGAATGAACCTGCAAGTTATCAAAATTCGGATTCTTTCATGGCTAAAGAAATTTATCTTATATAGCCTCTATCTCCTATTGGTATTTTTTGTTTTGGGCTTTGGCATCCTTCAAATGCCTCCCGTTCAAAAATCAATCCTCAAGTACTATACAGACCGATTTTCCTCTGTGTCTGGCTTTACCACCTCATTTAAGTCTGTAAGAATTGTATGGTATGATCGATTCCAAATCAATGGTTTACGAATTGTGGATCCTGAGCAAAATACCATGATTGATGCCGAAAAAATATCTATCAATTTTAGAATAAGCTCCTTATTACAAGACAACAATGTTAACCTGGATGCTGCCACTTTGGATGGAACCGCTGTAAATTTGGTAAAGATTAACGAGTCAGATTCTACAAGGAATCTCAATATCAATGTTTTCATCAGTAGACTTAGTAACAATTCTGGTAACAAATCACCCAGCTCCTCCAAAGTAAATATTGGTGAAATTATCGTCAACCATTCAGCATTCAGTTACAATGATAATGATAGAGATTCTTTGGCACCCCTATTCGACTACCACCACTTCAATCTAGGACTTAATGACGGCTTGTTTCAAAACTTTAAAGTTATAGGTGACACTATTCAATTCAATGTAGAATCGTTGTATGCCAAGGATCAGCAGACTCAGTTTGACATCAAACAACTGTCGACTTTTTTTAGAATTTCACAAAGCTCAATGGAGTTTATCAATTTTAAATTAGATGCTGGTAATAGTCATGTAGAAGACTCCATTGTTTTTACCTACAACAACATGCTCGACCTCAACGACTTTAATAATAGTGTAAATATTAATGCTTCGATCAGGAATTCAAAAATTTATCCTGAGGACTTAGCTTTATTCGCACCAGGCGCGCAAAAAATAAAAAATGCAATGAATTTAGCGGGAGATTTTAAAGGTAAAGTCAAACATTTTCAAATTCGTAACATGAAATTAAATACAGGGCACACCTCCTTGGCTGGTAATTTAAACATGGATGGATTTCCCGCAATAGGGGAAACGTTCATTAACCTAAAACTGAACCAGGCCAATCTGGATATTAACGACCTCCAATTTTTAATGCCAGCAAATACTTTTTCCCGAATCAAACCTTTAGGCGAGTTTCAGTGCAATGGAAACTTTACTGGATTCATTAATGACTTTGTTGCCGATGGAACACTGAATGGCGAATTCGGAAAAATTATTTCCGACTTAAATCTTAAAATAAACCATCAAACTCCAGAGCTCTCGGAATATAAGGGGAACATTCAGCTTTTCAATTTTGATATAGGAAGTTATCTGGGTGATTCCAGTGTATTCAAAAAAGTTTCAATGAAGGGGCAAATCAATGGCAAGGGATTTACTGAGGATGCCGCAGACTTTATTCTAGATGGATCCGTTTCTCAAATCAGTATTCGGAACTACGATTACAAAAACATTAACACTAACGCGCGATTCAAATCCCAATTCTTTAAGGGCACCATAAGTATACAAGACCCTAATCTTAAATTTAGCGCGGAAGGTTCAATTGATTTGAAGTCTCTAAATAACCAAGTTAACGTCAAAGCCAGGCTGGATACAGCTCTACTTCATAATCTTGGCTTTTCAAAAGAGAAATTTTTTATTAGATCTGATATTGATATCAATTCAACTGGACTCGAAATTGATAGCCTATTTGGAAATGCATTTTTTAAAAATACTAAAGTGGTTTATCGCGATGAATCCTTGGAGATCGATTCTATCCAATTGGTATCAAGTCAACTTGATAAAGGAAGGAGTTTGCTGCTGCGAAGTTCATTTGCTGATATCAACCTGCATGGCGAGTACTTTTACTCAACCCTATTCAATGATATGAGTCGGTTCTATAAGGAATTTTACCTCACCATTAAGAATGACCGTTCTGAGCTAAAAGAGTACTATTCAAACAAAAAAAAGACGGATCAACAGTACGATGCTAGTTTTAATATCATTTTGAGAGACATTAACCCGCTCATTCAGATTGCCGGATTAAAGGCACAACTTTCCAAAAACACAAGAATAGAAGGTAAGTTTATCAATGGCTTTACTTCCATTTTTAATGCTTACTCAACGATTGATTCAATCCGGTATAACGATAATCTATTTACTCAAAATGTAATTGAATTTAATGGAGCCAAAATTCGTGACAGCACTAATATTCTGGCTATGTTCACTGTTTTTTCGGAAGCCCAACAGCTTTCAAAAAACTTTAACACCAAAAATCTGGTTGCCGATGCTATTTGGAATACGGATCACATAGATGTAGGCGTTGATTTTGATCAGGTGGGGAATGGTAATTATGCCCAATTGAAAGCTGCCGTTGATTTTCTAAGTGATAGCACCCGCATCAAGATACTTCCATCTCAAATTAAGGCTTTGAATGAAAACTGGGTGGTTAGCCAGGATAATTATATAATCGCTACTGTTGATGAATGGCGAGTTAATCATCTGGAAATCAAAAATGGAGATCAATCCGTTCTGGTTCAGGGTGATATTTCGCCAGATCCTGAAAAGTCTCTCAAACTATTGGTAGGTAATTTAGACCTGTCATTCCTCAATAGCCTTAGCGGGGAAGAATTTACGGGGATTCTCAATGGATCAGCCGAGGGAAGAGACCTTTACAACAACCCCTATATTCAAAATAATCTCACCGTTAAAAAATTAACTATTAATGATTTCCTTATAGGTGACGTAACGGGGATTAACACCTGGAATCAGCTATATGGAAGATTTGATATTAACTTTTCAATCGACAGGCTCAATCTTCGGACTGTTGATGTAAAAGGATTCTATCAGCCGGGTGAATCTAATCCATTACAAATTAGCGCTCAACTAAACAAGGCTAGTCTTAAAATCGCAGAACCTCTCCTTGCCGACATCTTCTCTCAAATGGACGGGACTTTAACAGGTAAGTACATGATTACCGGTTCGTTTTTGCAACCCAGCATTAAAGGGGATGGCAAAATAGAAAATGGTCAAATCATGATTAATTACCTCAAAACCCTATACAAGTTCACTGGAACCTTTGGGATGAACCCAAACGAATTGATTTTCAACAGTATCAGGTTAAGTGATATCTATGGCAACACAGGAAGCCTGGAGGGAAGCATATCACACAAGAATTTCAGGGAATTCCGATTGAACCTGGACGCTTCATTCACCAATCTACAGTTGCTCAACACATCATCCAGAGACAATTCTTTATTTTATGGGCAAGGTTACGCCACAGGCAGTGCCAATTTTTTAGGACCCGCGTCCAATTTTAAGATTTCCGCCACAGCCAGATCGGAAAAGAACACAAGAATATTTATCCCCATGTCATCCAGCGAAACGGTAGAGAAAAAAGATTTTATCAATTTTGTGCACTTTACAGACACCGCTAAATCTGTTGGACCGGAGAAGAAAATAACCAAGAAAAACTCCATTGAACCTAAGGGGATTTCGATGGATCTAAATTTGGATATCACTCCTGATGCTTATACAGAAATAATTTTTGACATTAAATCAGGAGATATCATCCGAGGACGAGGCAATGGAGAAATTAAACTTCAACTTGACACAAAAGGTGAATTCTTTATGTTCGGATCAGTTGAATTCACTCAAGGTGCCTACAATTTTACCTTGTATGATATCATCAACAAGGAGTTTGACATTCAACCTGGCAGTAGAATCTCATGGTATGGCAATCCCTACGAAGGTGTGATGGATATTACGGCCACTTATCGCCAAATGGCTTCCTTGAGTCCGATACTTACTGATCAATCCACTGAAGTAACCAGTAATCCGCAGGTAAGAAGAAAGTACCCAACGAGTGTAGAGTTGAAGCTGGAGGGTCAAATGCTATCCCCCAGAATCAATTTTGACATAGAAGCCAACGAGCTGCCTGATAATATTATTGTAGAAGGCAGGGCACCAGTTCGATTAAACTTTGAATTTGAATCTTTCAAATCGCGCCTGGATGAACAAGAATTAAAAAGACAAGTTTTCAGTCTTATCATCTTAAGAAGGTTCTCTCCACCTGATGCTTTCAGCACTAGCGGCACTCTATATAACAGTGTAAGTGAATTACTCTCAAACCAACTGAGCTACTGGCTTACGCAAGTGGATCAAAACCTTGAAATCGACTTAGATTTAGGTACGCTCGATCAGGAGGCTTTCAACACGTTTCAATTACGCCTCTCCTATTCTTTTCTCAATGGCAGGCTAAGGGTAACCCGCGATGGTACCTTTTCAAATCAGTACAGACCATCCGACAATATTTCTGGTATAGCAGGAGACTGGACTGTAGACTATTTATTAACTCCTGATGGTAAGTTCAAAGTGAAAATGTATAGCCGTTCTAACTACAATCAACTTACCAACTCACTCGGAACCCAAAACGCGGTAACCACTGGAGTAAGTTTATTGCACACCCAAAATTTTAATGAAATAAAAGATCTCTGGCAATCTGCCAGAGATAAAAATCAGTCAAAGCCTAATGCCACCGACAATGAGGATGCGCTAAAAGAAGATGAGGATGGTGAGCAATAACAACCTCAAGATGTTGAGAATTCAAAGGTTATTGTTTTGTTTTCTATTCCTCGTAAGTAGTTATCCCATATGCTTTGGACAGGCATTGGTAAAGGATTCTGTTAATAAAAAAAGAAGGAATGTGCTTATCATAGGCACATCCACAGCTTATACAGCTACGATGGTAGGATTGAATCGAGTATGGTATAGCAGTTTCGATAAACAACCTTTTGCCTTTTTCAATGACTCAAAAGAATGGTTTCAAATGGACAAAGTTGGGCACACCTTCTCTTCTTTTCAAATCAGTAAATTCGGTTCCCATGCACTGCAATGGACCGGACTTTCAAAGAAAAAGTCAGATAGAATAGCAGCACTCAGCAGTTTCTTCATGGTTAGCTCCATAGAAATATTTGACGGTTACTCTTCCGGGTATGGGGCGTCCGCATCCGATCTGATAGCCAACGCCTTGGGCAGTACTCTGTACCTGAGTCAGCAGATGCTTTGGGATGAAGTAAGGATACATCCTAAGTTTTCATTTCATCAAACTTATTTAGCCAATCAAAGACCGTCTCTGTTGGGCAGCAACCTAGGTCAGCAGATCATCAAAGACTACAATGGACAAACATATTGGCTGTCTATTGATGTGGATAAATTTACCCCATTCCCAAAGTGGCTCAACTTGGCAATCGGTTATGGAGGCCATCAAATGGTATATGCAGATATAGAAGAAGGGATTGCCAATGGGTATAACCCCTATCGTCAACTTTACATCAGCATTGATCTGGACTTAACGAATATAAGAACCAAATCTCGCACAGTCAGGACCTTACTATATATTGCTAATATGATAAAACTACCGTCCCCAACACTCGAAATATCACAAGGGAAGCTAAAAAGCCACGCATTCTACTTCTAAGACTGGTATCATATCAATTTCATTTTGTACCTTCATTACTCTCAACCAATTCTAATCTTATGGACTTAGTTTCTTTCATGAAAAAATACTCCGATGAAATAGGCGGGCAATTTTTAACCTATGACAACACCCATTACATTATAGTCGTACCGCTTGCAGGTGGTCGTTTTCAGTCGATCATCGGTACCATTAAAGAAAATAAATTGTATAGCAGAAATTTGGTCACCTTTACATCCAAGATTACTGCCTTTAATCCCAGTTTGCCTTTTAAAGATCTTTTGATGCAAAGTTCCTTGTTTAATTATGGTCGTTTTGTCATAAGCGATGATTATCTGCAAATGGAAGCAGTTGCTTCTTTGGATGGAACTTCCGAATCTTCTATCAAGGAAATGATTCAAGAGGTAGCCAACTTGGCTGATCAATACGAGCTAAAATTAACAGGTGCTGACGTGCATTAAGCTAAAGCCAGCGATATCAGATTAATCCGTAAATTTGCATAAATGCAAGCCGTCTTATCGCCTTGACGTTTATCGTCAGGGAGGAAAGTCCGGGCAACTTAGAGCATCGTACTTCCTAACAGGAAGGTACCTTGATTCCAGTTGGGATTGGGTAACAGACAGTGCCACAGAAAACAAACTACTTCAACTGACTTGTCAGAGGGAGAAAAGGTGAAAAGGCGAGGTAAGAGCTCACCGCAGCAATGGCGACATCGTTGGCAGGGTAAACCTTACGAGTTGAAAGGCCAAATAGGCCCCGATTTTGAGTTGCTCTACTCATCCACTTGTGGAATCGGGGTGGGTAAGCTGATTGATCCTGATGGTGACGTCAGGGCTAGATAAATGATGAGAACCCGACTTTTCGGGGACAGAACCCGGCTTACAGGCTTGCATTTTTTAAATATCTGGCTTATCCTTCACTTACAAAATAAATACTCAACATGCCCAAAGTCCTACTGATTGAAGATGAGGCAAGCATTCGTGCGGTCCTTAAAGATATTCTCACAGATCAAAAAGAACTAAAGCTAAAAGTAGATGAAGCCAAAGACGGAGTAGAGGGGCTCGCTATGCTGGAGAGCGATGAATACGATTTGGTATTCTGTGACATTAAAATGCCAAAGATGGACGGCATGGAGGTATTGGAAAAAGCCAAAGAAAAGGGAATCAGCAGCACCTTTATCATGATCTCCGCCCATGGTACTACAGAAATGGCTGTGGATGCCACTAAAATGGGAGCCTATGACTTTCTCCAAAAACCACCAGATTTGAATCGGCTGCTAATCACCCTTCGCAATGCGCTGGACAAAACTTCTTTGGTGGCCGAAACCAAAACACTTAAAAAGAAAATTGCACACAAGTATGACATGATAGGTGAATCTGAATCGATTCGCCAGGTGAAAGAAATGATAGAGAAGGTTGCACCCACCGATGCACGAGTGCTGATCACAGGGCCTAATGGATCAGGAAAAGAACTGGTAGCTCGATGGATACACGAAAAAAGTAATCGTGCCAATGCGCCATTTATAGAAGTGAATTGTGCGGCTATTCCATCGGAGCTAATCGAGAGCGAATTGTTTGGCCATGAGAAAGGCTCCTTCACCTCTGCGATAAAACAACGGATCGGGAAATTTGAGCAAGCCGATAATGGAACCATTTTTCTGGACGAAATAGGCGATATGAGTCTGGCCGCACAGGCCAAAGTTTTAAGGGCACTTCAGGAAAACAAAATAACACGAGTCGGTGGAGATAAGGATATAGCTATAAATGTAAGGGTGCTGGCCGCTACCAATAAGGACCTAAGAAAAGAAATAGAACAAAATAATTTTAGAGAAGACCTCTACCATAGACTAGGCGTTATTATCATCAAAGTGCCTGCCCTCAATGACCGCAAGGAAGATATACCCTTGCTGGTGGATAAGTTTCTAAATGATTTGGCTCTGGAACATGGCACCATGGCAAAAAAAATCACCGAAAAGGCACTTAAGGAAATACAAAATAATAATTGGAGCGGGAATATCAGGGAGCTACGGAACGTAGTCGAGCGACTGGTAATAATGAGCGGAGACGAAATAGGAGCTGAAGAGGTAAAAAAATACCTCTAAGTCTGCTTATATCCGATGTTCGTTATTGCTTTTCTTAACCTCTTTCTTGCTGTATGTAGGGCATGTGTACTGACTGCATGCGCTCAAAAAGGCGATTAAGGCAACAAAAGCTAGAATTTTCTTCATTATCATAGTTTTAGCAAGTATCAAAATTATCAATCTTTTCAACTTCAGCAAATATAATCATTCATAATTGGCGTTTTAACGAGTTTTAAGGCTATCCAACTAGTAAGTTGCAGCCTCTCACATCACTGTTATCAATTCGGCCAAGTACCTCAAAACTACCGTCTTGCCGAATTCTACCTAAATCTTGAGTTTCAACGAACGCACAAGTATGAATATTTGATAAATCGATAACATTGATACCTCCAGTTTTACCCATATTCAGCGTTTTGTAGGGGTCATTTATGTCACGGATGGTCAACTTCATCCCCGGAGAAGCCTGAAAGTAACCTTTTCCCAACGAATAGGCCTGGGAAAATAACTCGGTCATTCCATACTCTGAGTGGACCAATGGGACATTAAATCTGGATCCGAGAAACCTGTGAAGCTCCTCACGGGTAATCTCTTCCCGCCTTCCCTTCATTCCACCCGTTTCCATAACCACACAATTGCTCAAGTCAAGTTCGACTTCTTCTGCCAAATCCAACAAAGCAAAGGTCACTCCCAAAAGCAGTACCTTTTTTTGCGTTGATTTCGCCATCTCAATTTGCTTTACCAATTCACTAGTGCTGTGGTGATAGAAGGCTGAAAACTCGGACCTGCTCAACTCAATAAAATGCCTTACCATCTCGATAAGGGACGAACCCTCTCTTTCCAGGTATGATGGCAATAGGGCAAAAAAATGATAATCCGTTATAGGGCCGTAGAATTGGATAAAAATGCGGGTCGCATTTTTTAAGTATGCCTCCACACTCTTCACTTTATGACGACTTTGACCCACTCCTGCAGTGGCACTGCTTAAAAAAATAGTCTCCTCTTTCCAATCACCTGTAACTACATCGTGTTCTTTGAAAAAGCTGATGGGGAGAAACGGTATCGATTCTAAATTTGTGATTGATTGTGGCTTTACCCCAAGATAGGTGAGGTATTTTTGATAGACAGGGTTTTGTTCAGCTTGCAACCTGAATAATGACAACGCAATATTATCGAAATTGAATTCGTTAACAGTTGATAATTCCTCTTCAAAACTTTTAAAACTGCCCAAGCGTTAAGTAATTTACAGGTCATAAAAATAGGCAATGAAGTTCACTTGGGGATTGTGTATCGTGATTGTATTGGGACTGAGCTTATCTTCTTGCTTTGACCCTCCCGAATATTCTGTTGTTCCTGAAATAGAATTTGAAGGATTATCATTCGTTGAAACATCCGGAGCAGACTCTCTTATTCTCTTTATTAAATTCAGGGATGGTGATGGCAACCTAGGGCTGGATCCATCTGAGAACGGGTGTTATATCATCAGAGGTGATACGGTATGTTATAATGAGAAATTTTATTATGTAGACGAGACAGGTAAGAGAATTAATTATGAAGCTAAGAGAACTGTCCCGGCACTAAGCAGTTTACCAGATTTTGTTCCTCCTTACAGCTGCATCAATTGGGAGGTGGTAAAAGAAAATGATGTCGTGAAGGACACCCTATATTTTGAACTCAACCCGGATCACTATAACATCTTTATTGATTTTATGGTTAAACAAAACGATGGTTCTTTTGAAGTCTTTGACTGGAGAACAGAATTTGAATATCCCGGTTGCGCTACATCCTATGATGGCAGATTTCCCATTCTGGCTAAAAATAGTGACTTGAGCGTCCAAAGTCCAGTTGAGGGTACTTTGAAGTACGGCATGGTAAGCTCCGCTTTTATTTTGCAATTCAGTATAAAAACTTTGAAACTCAGGATTCAAATTCAGGATCGCCTGCTGAATCGAAGCAACATTATCGAAACGCCAGAATTTCAATTCAAGTAATCAGTACAACGGGGGGAAGTTTTCCGGATTGGCTTCAGCCATGATTTCATAAACCGCATCAAATACCGTTTCTACATTGGGTTTTGAAAAATAATCTCCGTCAGACCCGTAGGCAGGTCTATGCTCATTGGCAGAAATGGCTACTGGTTTGGAGTCAAGATATTTGTAGCCATCTTGTTCATCAAGGACTTTTTGCATCATAAAAGCGGTAGCGCCTCCTGGCACATCTTCGTCAGCAAAAACAATACGACTTGTCTTCTTGATAGACTCAACGATGGCATAATTTGTATCGAATGGCAACAAAGTTTGCACATCAATCACCTCACAGGAGATGTTCAGTTTGGTGAGTTCTTTTGCTGCCTCCATGACAATTCGGCACATAGAACCGTAGGTGACTATCGTTATATCTGTGCCTTCTCTTAAGATTTCCGGCATGCCCAACGACACGCAAAATTCGCCTACGTTGTCAGGCAAAGTCTCTTTCAGTCTGTAGCCATTCAAGCATTCAATTATCAAGGCAGGATCATCAGACTTGAGCAAGGTGTTGTAGAAACCCGCTGCCTGCGTCATGTTACGAGGCACCAATACATGCATTCCACGTAAACTGTGCAAAACCATTCCCATGGGCGAACCCGAATGCCACACTCCTTCTAATCGATGTCCTCTAGTGCGTACAATCAAAGGAGCCTTCTGCCCTCCCTTGGTTCTGTACTGCAAGGTTGCCAGGTCATCG
>DATCZR010000246.1:0-4132 GCA_036525835.1 Cyclobacteriaceae bacterium | reverse complement strand
ACCCCTCCAAAGCATTTGTACTGAGAAACCTCGGCCAGACTTATTTGAAAATGGGCAATACCAAAGCCGCAGAGGGGTACTTTGAGCGCGCGTTGAAAATGTATCAGGCAAGCTACGGGGAGAAACATCCCGACATTGCCTCCACTTATAATGCCATTGGCAATATCCTGGTCTCGCAAAGAAAATATGACGAGGCCCTTATGATGTATCAATACGCACTACAAGCCAATGTAAAGGACTTCGAGGCTGACGATATCACCATCAATCCTGGAACAGAAAGCTACTACAACGGAAATGTCCTTTTGTACTCCTTGCTCTACAAAGCCCAGGCGTATGAATCGAGATACTTTGGTGAGACTTTGAAGTTCAATGACCTGGTATTAAGCATGGATGCGATAAAAACGTGTGATGCACTTATTGAAAATCTAAGAAACCAGATCAACAACGAGAGCGACAAAATTTCGCTTGGTGTTATTGCCAACGAGCTTTATGCTGATGGTGTCCGCATTGCCTATACATTATCTCAAAATGCGTGGAAAAAGAAACCATTTCGCGAGATGACTTTCTACTTTGCGGAAAAAAGTAAATCCGCCGTTCTCCAGGATGCGATTTCAGATGCTAATGCCAAATCTTTTGCCGGAATACCTGATGAGCTTTTAGAGGAGGAGAAATATTTAAAGGCCTTGACAGCTTATTGCAATCAGCAGCTTGCTCAAAAACCTTCGGAAGAGGAAGAGAAATCACTTCGTGATATTCTGTTTAAAGTAAACCGTGACTACGAACTGTTTGTAAAAAACCTGGAAGAGAAATTTCCAGAATACTATAATCTTAAGTTTAATTCAGCTTCACCTTCCATCTCTCAAATCCAGTCCAAGCTCAATGCACATACCGCCATACTCAGTTACTTTCTGGATGAAAAGAATAACCGCTTGTATACGTTTGTCATCACACAGAATAAATACAAAATAATAGATAATGAAGCACCTTCTGATTTCGACAAACAAATTACCGGATTTAGGAACAGCTTATTTTACAATGAACTTGGCACCTACCTGATTACCGGAGAGAAACTTTCAACTGCATTAGTCCCCTCTATCCCATCTGGCATCACACAGCTGGTGATTATCCCTACCGGCCGCACAGGTGTTATCCCATTCGAGGCACTTTTTACTTCCTCTGTTGCCAGAGCAGCTAGCGACTATGCGCAACTACCCTACCTGTTAAATAAATATAGCATCAGTTATGAGTTTTCAGCTGGACTTATCCTGCAAAAAGCAAGTATGGAATCATCGATAGCAGTGAATCCGTCCATTCTTTTGTGTGCACCGGTAGAATTTGACAATGCTTACCTGAACAACCTACCCGGCACCGAAACGGAAGTGAACGACATTGCCAAGCTATTTAATGCCCGTAACCTGAAAAACGAGACATTAATTAAAACCAAAGCGGATGAGGACCAGATTAAATCATCTTCCATCAAGGATTATAAATATCTCCACTTTGCCACACATGGTGTTGTGGACGAGAATAACCCCGAACTTAGCAGAATATTTTTAAGTGCAGGAAAAAATGAGGACGGAAATTTGTATTCAGGTGAGATTTATAATTTGGAATTAAATGCCGATTTGGTTGCCTTGTCAGCTTGCGAAACAGGACTCGGTAAAATATCTAAAGGTGAAGGGGTAATAGGACTTTCCCGAGCATTGGTGTATGCTGGCGCGCGCAGTATTATCGTTTCTTTTTGGAGCGTAGCTGATGCCTCAACATCCCAATTAATGACCGATTTTTATAAAGAATTATTGAGTAAAAACAACAATGATTTTGCGGATGCTCTGAGGACTTCAAAACTCAAGATGTTGAACAACAAAACCTATGCAGCGCCCTACTATTGGGCACCCTTCGTTATTTTGGGCTATTAACATCCCAAAACAAAAAAACCCCAAAATCACGCTGATTTCGGGGTCTTTTCATTTATTTTCCCCGACCAACCAGTAGTTAGTGGCGATACCACTCCTACTGTGAAGGGTCAGGTTCACACAGTTAACGCTATGGCAAAAAAGCTTATTGACTGTGTATAAGAGAACCCTAAGATAGCCGCTTCGGTTTCAATTTTCCTACAAAAAATCTAAAACTTTGTTTAACCTGAAAAATTGGCCTTTTTTGCGACAAATTTGCATGAAGGAAGACAACTACAAACAGAGGGGCCTGCGAAACAAGTTGGTAAAAAAACTGCGTTTAAAGGGCATACAGGACGAACTGGTTTTGACTGCTATGGCAAAGGTGCCCAGACACGTTTTTTTCGATGATGCCCTCTTGGTTCACGCTTACGAGGACAAGGCCTTCCCTATTGGAGAAGGTCAGACGATTTCTCAGCCCTATACAGTAGCTTTCCAGACCGAGAAGCTGGAGATAAAGCCAGGTGATAAAGTGCTTGAAATAGGCACAGGATCGGGCTACCAGGCCTGTGTGCTGCTTGAAATGGGTGCCAAGGTATATACGATAGAATTTAACAAACCCCTCTATGAGCGAACAAAGGCATTTATACCTCAATTAGGCTATACCCCGTATTTTGCCTTTGGTGACGGATCAAAGGGAATGAAGGCCAAAGCCCCCTTTGATAAGATATTAGTGACAGCTGGGGCACCGGTTGTTCCAGATGCGCTTATCGACCAACTTGCCGAAGGTGGAATTTTGGTTATTCCCGTTGGCGATCGTGAGCGTCAACAGATGCTGAAGATTACCAAGAAAGATGGAAAACTAATCAAAGAGGCTTTCGACTATTTTGCCTTTGTTCCCTTGCTGGGTGAGCAAGGCTGGAGAAAGAAATAGTCATTAGCTGATAAGATATTCCCTAAAATCAGAAAACGATTTACTCATCTTGATTGATTTTTTCTCCATTTGTTGGAGACGGGAAAGTCTCTCTGGAAGTACTACTTTGTTGGCCATTACTACTTCGACCACTTCTTTGAATTTTCCGGGATGGGCAGTTTCTAAAAAGATTCCATTAACTTCTTTATTGACTTCCCAATATTTTTTCATTCCTAAATACCCGACAGCCCCATGGGGATCCAGGGTGTATCCGGTTTCCCGGAAAACTTCTTTCATTGCCGATCGGGTGTCATCATCACTAAATGCAAAACCAGTGATGGCCTGCGAAAACAATTTATAATCGTGATTAAATAAGTCAAGCAGCCTGGTAAAATTACTTGGATCTCCAACATCCATGGCATTACTTATGGTTTGAACAGAAGGACGAGCTTCAAATATCTTTGTTTGTAAGTATTGAGGTACTACATCATTTGTATTGGTAGCAGCAATAAAATGGTGGATAGGTAATCCCATTCTTTGTGCAAAGATTCCACCTGTCAGGTTTCCAAAATTGCCACTGGGAACCGAAAAGACCAGTGGTATATTTTTATCCATTCGCGCATACGCAAAAAAGTAGTAAAATGATTGTGGGATAAGACGGGCAATATTGATTGAATTGGCACTTGTCAGATTCAGTTTGTCTCTGAGCTCCTTATCTCCAAACGCGGTCTTCACCAATCGCTGGCAATCATCAAATGTTCCCTCCACCTCCAGCGCTGTAATATTGTCACCCAGCGTGGCGAACTGCTTCTCCTGAAGGTCACTCACCTTCCCTGACGGATACAAGACGATTACATTTATACCCATTACTTTATGAAAGCCATGAGCCACTGCACTGCCTGTATCTCCTGATGTTGCCACCAAAATGGTAAATTGATCTCCCTCTTCTTGTGCGAAGTAGCCAAGCAATGATGCCATGAAACGGGCGCCAAAATCTTTGAACGCCAAAGTGGGCCCATGAAATAATTCCATACTCCAAATGTGATCCGCGAGTTGAATTAATGGCACCTCAAACGACACGGTATCTTCTACTATTTTTCCAATAACCTTTTCCGGAACATCATTACCAATAAAGTGTCTTGTCACTTCAAAAGCAATTTCAGGATTGGAGCGCTTATCCAATCCTGATAAATGAATTGAAGGCAACGGCATGATCTCTTCCGGCATGTACAATCCACCATCCGGAGCAAGACCTTTGGTGACAGCTTCTCTCAATGAGACAAGTTCTTTCTTATTGGTGGTGCTATAAAACTTCACTGAGATT
>DATCZR010000245.1:0-2950 GCA_036525835.1 Cyclobacteriaceae bacterium | reverse complement strand
AGGAATAGGCGCAATGATTCGAATACCTAAAGCAGACAAGCTAAGTGCTATGTCGTCTTCCAGGTTTTTTATCCTCGAAATCTTGATGCCAGCTTCAGGTACGATTTCATACAAAGTAACGGTAGGACCAATAGTGGCTTTGATACTGGAGATCCCAATTTTGAAATTGGTTAATGTCTCAAGAATTCTGTCCTTATTTTGGGTGAGCTCCTCTTGTGTTACTTGAACTTTTCCTGAATCATATTCATCCAGTAATTCAAGCGGAGGAAATTTATATTTACTTAGATCCATGGTGGGATCATAAACTCCGTGCTCCGCCACCAACTTATCAGCTATTATATCCGTCTCCTTGGCTTCCTCAACTACAAATGAAGGTTCCGTCTTTGGGTCCTTTTTCTCTGTCATTTTTTCCTCAGTAGACAAAACGATCTCGGGACTCTCTTCAGGAGTTTCGTCTTCTTCCTCAAGAACTTCATTTTCCTGCTTGGATTCAGGTTCGCTTTCTTCCTCCGATTGCGCTTTCCAATTATCCTGATCATCCAGATAGCTCGGTTTAATATCATCAACCAAAGCAGCGTTGCCCATTGGTTTTGGGTCTCGTACCTGAAAGGCATTGATAGCTGTAACGTTGAAAAAATAGATGATGAACACAAAAAGAGAAAACACCAGCACAAGAAAAGTACCCCAGCCCAGTAATCCGTCTGCTACCTTGGCCAGCTCATAGCCCAGTCCTCCACTTAAAAAATTTATTTCGTTAACCCCGGAAATACTGTTGGTAATATAGCCCAGAAGAAGACATAGCCATAAACCAGAAAATAGTGAAAAGATGAAAAGAGAAAACAGCGGTAACAATGTTCTCTTAAACACCATTCTGAATCCAAGAATAAATAAAATGGGTGGGATGAAGAATGCTGAAATTCCAAACCATCTGAAAATAAAGTAATGTGAAGTAATGGCCCCGTATAAGCCAAGCCAATTTTCAACTTCCTGACCCGAATCAAGAATTCCAGTTTCGCCCAAAGCCTCTACCACACTTTGATCTGCCTTACCTGCGAAAAGGTAAGAGATAAAAGCGGTTACCAGGTAGAGTGATGAAATCAGGAGAAAAAAACCTAAGGCCAACTTTAGTTTTGGATCTTTGAAGAAGGATAAAGAAAAACCGGAGCCATCCTTTGTTTTCTTTTTCTCTCCTTTCTTAAATGTATTGGACTTGTATGAATTCTGCGCCATTGCTTAAATATGCCACAAAACTAAACAATAAATTAAAAGGGTTAAACATTATCAGATGATTAGCACTGATTGACAACACACTTATTGATCCGCCTGACAAACCCTGGACCTTCGTAAATAAATCCAGTATAAATCTGAATCAAATCTGCACCTGCATTTAGCTTATCCACAGCGTCTTGGGGTGACATAATTCCTCCCACACCTATTATCGGATAATCAGGTCCTAGTTTATCTCTCAAATAAGCAATCACTTCATTGGCCTTCTGCTTTAATGGCTTTCCACTTAGGCCTCCAGCCCCCAGCAAATCTACTTCCTCTGCATTCGTCACTAAATTATCTCTACTTGTAGTTGTGTTAGTTGCAATTACACCATCTGTCTTGGTCTCTTTTAGTATTTCAACAATATCATCAAGTTGTGAGACAGTGAGATCGGGTGCAATCTTCAGCAGTACAGGTTTCACTTTCTTTTTCGAACGGCTTAATCCTTTCACATGAGACAATAAACGTTTTAATGGCTCTTTATCCTGAAGCTCTCTTAGTCCCGGTGTATTAGGGGAACTGACATTCACTACAAAATAATCCACATAAGGATGTAGTGCTTCAAAGCAAAGCATATAATCAGAGAATGCTTTATCATTTGGCGTGTCCTTGTTCTTTCCAATATTACCGCCAATAATAACCTTTGCCTTACGAGTTTTTAATCGATTGACTGCCGCTTCAATCCCTTCATTGTTAAATCCCATTCTATTGATCAGTGCTTTATCTTTTGGCAGCCGAAACAACCGAGGCTTATCATTTCCCATTTGAGGTCGGGGAGTAAGCGTTCCGATCTCTATGAATCCAAAACCAAAACACGCAAGCTCATCAATCAATTTGGCATCTTTATCAAAGCCCGCAGCCAAGCCCACAGGATTAGAAAACCTGATTCCAAACAACTCTTTTTCCAGTTTAGGGTTTCGATAGCGGAACAGCAAGCTGAGTAAACCTTTAAACCCGGGGATTTTTCCCTTAAATGTTAATGTTGTGAAAACAAAATGATGGATGCTCTCAGGATCGAAAAGAAATAAAATGGGTCGAATGAGAAATTTATACATCTATAATCGCAAAGTAGGCAAAGGTAATAGATTAACTTCTTGGATGAAATTCCTGGATCACCTGGCGGAGATAATCCCGATCCAGATGTGTATATATTTCGGTGGTAGTAATCGATTCGTGGCCGAGCATCTCCTGTACGGCTCTTAAGTCAGCCCCGCCTTCAATTAAATGAGTGGCAAAGGAATGTCGAAACGTATGCGGGCTGATCACTTTTTTTAAGCCTATTCTTTCTGACAGTTGTTTTACGATGGTAAAGATCATCACGCGTGAAAGCTTTTTTCCTCTTCTATTAAGAAACAAAAAGCTTTCAAACCCTTTTTGCACTGGAATATGAACCCTGATCTGCTCCTTATAAATCTTAACAAACTTGAGCGCATCTTTACCTATAGGAACCAATCTCTCCTTATTCCCCTTTCCTATCACTCGTAAAAATCCAACGTCGAAATACACATTATTTATTCTCAGTTCAACCAACTCTGTTACACGCAACCCCGAACTATAAAGGACTTCCAGTATGGCTCTGTTGCGATTTCCTTCCGGTGTAGATACATCAATGGCCTCCAACAACCTTACTATTTCCGGATAGCTCAATGTATCCGGGAGTTTTCTGCCCAACTTGGGCCCT
>DATCZR010000244.1:0-2884 GCA_036525835.1 Cyclobacteriaceae bacterium | reverse complement strand
ATTATGCCTGATGAGTACGAGCGAGCACCAGATGCAGAAGAGGCGCTTAAAGTGGCCTGGCAATCTTCACCGGTATCCTCAGTGGATACATGGACTTCACCTGTTTTGATTATTCATGCCGATGACGATCGCAACGTTCCCTTCTCACAAAGTACAGACCTGGTACAGCGGCTAATAGCCAAAGGAGTGCCTTTGGAAACACTTATGGTTGTTGACGATACCCATCACTGGATGAAATGGTCCAATGCAGTTAAAGTAGGAAATGCCACCGCAGATTATTTCAGGAAGCAATTTCTAAAGAAATAGGATGTTCAGGACTTCTGTTTTTGCATTACTGCAAGTGTTACTCTTTTCATGTAGCCATTCAACTGAGTCTGAAGTGGCCATGAGTCGCGATGAAGAATCAATTAGAGAAATAAGAGCATTGTTTAATCAGGCTATTGCCAGGCATGACACCCTTCGCATAGGCGATTCCTGGATGGATGATTTCTTATTGCTCACCTCAACAAATATGCACGTTGAAGGCAAGAAAGAGAATATCAAATCTTTTTCGGAGCACTTTAAGGATAGACCGGATGTGGTCTATATAAGAACTCCGGAAAAGATAAATGTATTTCAATCCTGGCGTGTGGCATCTGAGTATGGCCAATGGGAGGGAAGCTGGACCGACCCTGATGGTAAAATTGAGGTCGGTGGAACTTACTATGCAAAATGGCACAGAGTAGAAAATAAATGGCGCATTCGGGCTGAGGTTTATACACCTACTCATTGTCAGGGAGGTGAATATTGTTCAAGGCTGAAACTGTAATTATGCAGGAGGAGAAACATTGGGATAAAATTGCAGATAAGTACGAAGATGAAGTGTTAAATGCTTTTGAATCCGACATGGAAAGAAAATTAGCATCTTATTTTAGCAAGCATGCTAACAAAAGTCACACAGCCATTGATTTTGGCTGTGGGATTGGAAATGGATTTTATTATTTGTCGCCCAATTTTATGCAGGTTTTGGCAATAGATATCTCCCAAAATTGTATCGATATCGCCAAGAAGAAGCCATTTGACAATATCGAATTCAAAAGGATGGATTGCACGGCTCGTAACCTTAGGCTTAAACCGGTTGAATTTGTGCTGTGCAGCAATGTGGCCATCTTTGCTGAGGTGGAGAAAAACTATGACATATTGAGAAATGTATCCAAGGCTTTGAAGAAAGGCGGCAACGCATTATTTGTAGTGCCGTCTCTGGAGTCGACCATGTTTTACGCTTGGCGCATGATTGACTGGTATCGTAAAGAAGGTGTTTCTCCAAATAGAATTCCTAAATCAGAATTTAATTACTATAGAGAAAACAAACGCGACATACTCCAGGGCATTGTTGAAATTGACGGCAGACCCACAAAGCATTATTCGCATTCCGAGCTTCAGGTTATTTTCAGGGAGGCTAAACTGGAGGTGACTGCAATTGAGCGACTAGAATACGATTGGAAGACAGAATTTAGTGAACCTCCCAAATGGATGAAAGACCCCTATCCCTGGGATTGGCTGATTGAATGTAGGAAATCCTAGTCATGGGATGCGTTGGATTGATTACTTTTTTCTATTTCTCTGGCCTTGGATAAAGAAGATGAAATAAGGCCCGCAGGCACGGAGACAAATCCAAGTCCGATGATCAAAATAAAAAAAGTGAAAATTCTGCCACCCACCGTTACAGGATAAATATCTCCATAGCCTACTGTTGTTAAAGTGGAGACGGCCCACCACAGGCTGGTAAAAACGGATGTAAAAACTTCAGGTTGAACTTCATTCTCAAAATAATAAATACCCACGGCTGCGAAATATAAAAGGAGGGCAGTCATGGCAAAGAAAAGAATGAATTCTTCTTTGGCAATGACAAAGGCATTCTTTAACCGGATAATAGCGCTGCTATACCTCACCAACTTCAACGCCCTGAATAACCTTAGAAATCTAAATGCTCTTAAAGATCTTAAGTCAATACCCGTGGACAAGTAAAAGGGTAGGATAGACAACAAATCAACAAGGCCGTAGAAACTAAAAATAAATTTTGTTTTGCTGGTCGCTACATAGATTCGCGCTAGATACTCTATTGTAAATAACACCACACAAATAATTTCTATCCACTTAAGGATTTCCGAGGATTTTGGATTTAAATCGGGCAATGTCTCAATTGAAAAGGATATAAGTGAGACAACAATTAGAAGCCGAATAAAATGATCAAAATATCTTCCGGCCTGGGTGTCATTTTCCTCTATAATTGATTTTAAGGAGGTCATATAAAAAGACGCGTTAGTGTATTATTGTTGTAATATGATAAATTCTGTCCTGCGATTTAATCTTCTTCCTTCCTGTGTATCATTGGGTGCAACAGGCTTTGATTCTCCATAGCCAACTGCTGTAATACGTTTACCATCGATGCCAAGACGTTCTAAATATTTCTTGACGGCATCGGCCCTTCTTTGGCTTAGCATCTGATTGTATTCCTCCGGACCTAGAGAATCAGTGTGTCCCCCAATTTCTACCAGCATGTTGGGAGAGCGCTCCATCATGGCGATAAAATCTTGGATGCCGGTAAATGACAAAGGCTCATCGCTGTCATGTCCAAAATAAATATCAATGAGGATAGGTACGTTGACGGCTAATTTTTGCAGCCGGATGGTGTCGTTAAAATGAATGTCAGTATCAGTAATACCACCCAGGTAGATTGTAGCCATTTGTGGGGTATAGCCAATACTATTGATCTCCATTTTATAAATAGTTGCTTCACTAGCATTAGTTTTAAGTTTGGTGGAATAAACACCACGTTCTGGATTTGACATTTCGTATTTGGAGCCGTCACTTCCTCTGAGAAAAACTTGAGAATTTAACAGAT
>DATCZR010000243.1:0-6409 GCA_036525835.1 Cyclobacteriaceae bacterium | reverse complement strand
ATTTCATGAATTCTCTTCATTTGCGGATTAAAATTACCCACCCAGTTGTGTTCTATTTCCTTATAATTAAATGTTTTCTGTTCATCATATGCCATCTTTGAAATAGCATCTATCATGACGGACTCAACACCTTTGCGCTGGAGTCGGGGCACCACGCCAAAAGCAACACCCAATATTCTAGAAATCACTCCTTTTCGAAGCAGCCAAACAAATTTCAATTTTTGCCATAGACCCAATTTTCCATTCATGTACTTAAACACTTTGTTGACTTCGGGCAACATAATGGCAAATGCAATGGGGCGATCTCCAATCAAAAAAGTTCATGGTCCTTTTCTTCAAGTGAAATCCATCCTTGGTGTGAATCTTTATATAGTCTTCATTGGCTTCTATATAAAATATGTCCTGGACAGGAAGGATTTTTATGGCACTCCCCACCTTCACTACTACTCTGTTTCGTTCATCTTGTTGCTTTATCACATCTTCAAGCAAAAGAGCTTTTGTCCATGATTTTAAAATTTATTTGATTCAAAAGTAGTGTCAATAAGGGTTCACCTCAATGGCAAATAGGTCATTACTGGCAAATAATAGGCGAATGACAGCTTTGCGTAGGTGAAAAAGTAGCCGACTCAGATCGAACCGTTTTTGTTTATTGAAATGGTAATGAGATATGCTTAATTTAAAGTAAAATTATACGTTATGAAATCACTACTATCCATAGCCGTTCTTATGCTTTTGCTCACCTCGTGTTACGGGCAGGTGCCTTCAGCAGACATACAAATCAAAGCAGCTGTACTTGCTGCTCCTGAGGATATGCGAGACGGCGCCAAAATTTATGGGTATGCTAATAGTGGGGAGTTTATAGAACTGAGAAAGGGGAGTAATAATATGATTTGCCATTCGGATGATCCCTCACAAAAAGGATTTAATGTGGCTTGCTATTATAAGGAACTGGACGCTTTTATGGCCCGCGGCCGGGAGCTTAAGAAGGAAGGGAAGAGTTTTAAAGAAATCTTTGATATCCGAGAAGAAGAAGTGAAAGCTGGGAAGCTGAAAATTCCTCAAAACTCCAGCTTGTTTGTGTTGTCGGGCCCTGATGAAGTTTTCAATCCTGAAACGGGAGAAGTGACAGGTGCCAATTTGCGATCTGTGGTTTACATTCCTTTTGCCACATCCGAAAGCACAGGACTGCCACTTAAACCAGCAGCACCAGGCATGCCCTGGATCATGGACCCGGGCACACATCGGGCACACATCATGATTACCCCTCCGGCTAAGGCGAATTAGTTAAAATTCTTAAAAGTATTTCCCTAATAATCGGCAAATACAGGATGTGTCTGTCGTTTTTAAATTTGAACCATAAAATAAGAACGAGTGGGCTGCCATTTTTAAGCTAAGAATGTTAGTTTAGATCAAACTAACCAAACCTATTTTATGAAAAAGTACCAATATTTGCGAGCATTCGGTATACTGCTCGCCGTTATCTTATTTTACAGCGATCATCTGTTAGCACAAACGACAGCTACTCCTCCGCCTGATCCTGGTATTACCATCTACCAGTACCGTAGGGTACCCAATGACAAAGTTGCCGAATTCATAAAAAGAGAAACAACCTATTGGGCAGAGGTAGCGCAAAAAGCACTGGCCAAAGGAAATCTGACTTTCTGGGCATTGCTTGAAAAGCAGGGTGAAATAGATATGGAGGAAAGTTCCAATTTTCTATTTATCAACACGTATAAGAACATAGACGCTGTCGGTGAAGTATGGGGCGGAGCAGCTGCAGCGTTTCCAAACATTTCCATGGATAAGATGGAAACCAACTCTATGAGCACGGTTACTTCAAACATCTTCGTGCGCAGCGATGGATGGCAGCAAGCAGCTAATGCCATTCCCGATAAGGATTTCAATTTCTTGCGTATGATTTATCATAAAACCAATTCTGCAGCAGATCTGATAGCCATGGAAAAAAAGCATTGGGCACCTTTTATCAAGTCCGCTATGGATAAAAATCAAACCACACAAAAGGGTTGGGGTAATGCGCGTGCTTTATCCCCTCTTGGTCCTGAAATGTTTAGTACCGTTTCCTATGATCTTTATTCTTCGCTAAAAGAAGCGCTTAATCCCACTTGGGATCCGAATACGGTAATGCCAACTGAAGGACTTGAAGCAATAAATAAGTTAGAAACTGCGGAAAGAGTTCAGGTTGTGTATCGTATCGTAAAGGCAGTTAATGCCAATCAATAAGAATTAAATTATCAATGAAATAAAAAAGTGAGCCGACGCTCACTTTTTTATTTTGTTTAGCGGCCATTTCCTGGCAGCTATTACAAGGCCATAAGATTTGAATGACAATCATATGAATGATGCCTGTATGAATTGCGCGCCTTTTGACATACAGTTACCCGAAATATACGTGATCAAAATAACAGATAACTATTAACTCACCCCCTAAGATTTGTTTTCACCTGGCCACATCTCATGATATATGTGAGGGACAAGGTAGAATGACAACAACAATGTGATTGCCAATAATGGAACAAATAATATTGGGAAAAAGACTGCCAAAACAAACAATGTTACAACAACGAAGGTTTTCATTTTGCGTTTGTTTTATACACAAAATCTATCATTCATTATTGACTTAAAAAATGACGAATGTCATAAGCTAAACCATTTGACAGCCTGATTAAATTACCCCAGATATGACCTCAAAATGTCCAAACGTGATGTCCTGCGCAGTTTACGGGTAGCTTTTTCTTTAATTTGTCTCACCCGCTCAGGGGTTAAGTCAAATTCACTACTGATATCATGCAGTGACAAAGCATGACCTCCGGAAAGCCCGTAATACATAGATAGTACCTTTGATTCACGCTCCGACAAAGTGGATAAGGCCAACTTAATCTCATCAACCAGCGAGGCCTGGATCAAGTCAGCATCCGGAGACACCGCATCTCCATCCGGCATTACATCCATCAGATTACCCGAATCACCATCATTTCCCATGGGTGCATCCATAGATACATTGCGTCCTCGGTGGGTTAAAATATTTCCGATGTTTTCGGGTGTTATCTCCATCACCTCTCCCAATTCTTCATTGGTAGGTTCGCGTTGATGTTTCTGTTCTAATGCAGAAAAACTTTGATTTATCTTATTTAACGAACCGATGCGGTTCATAGGCAGCCTTACAATTCTTGATTGCTCTGCCAACGCCTGTAGGATACATTGACGGATCCACCAAACAGCATAAGAAATGAATTTAAAACCCCTTGTCTCATCAAACCTGGTAGCGGCCTTAATCAGCCCCAAATTGCCCTCATTGATCAGGTCACTTAGGGTCATTCCAACCTGATGATATTGCTTGGCTACCGAAACAACAAATCGCAAATTGGCATTAACCAGTTTTTCAAGTGCCATTTGATCTCCTTGTCGGATTCTTTGCGCTAGATTAACCTCCTCCTCAGCGGAGATTAAACTTATTTTGGCAATTTCTGTAAGGTACTTATCCAACGATTGAGTTTCTCGGTTGGTAATTCTGGTGGTAATCTTTAATTGACGCATGCAAATGATTGAGTGAATAATAATTTTCTAAATGAGTTAGTTCAGTCATAACTGAACACGAAAGCAATTCTCTTACGAGAAAAGAAGATAAGTACTACAAGAGAAATTTCATAGATAAGAATATAACAAAAATAATCAACAAATCAAAATGGTTTGTCAATATATTTTCAGTATCTCCCAAATGATGAATTACGCCAATAACGAGTCAAAACGAAGTAAACAACCTTAATTATTTTTAGGTGGCCTTCTTCCCTTTTGATTTCGGAATGGTGGCCTGCGGTTTTTGAAAGTAGTAGAACGCTTGGCACTTGGATTATAGGATGGCGTTTCGCCTAAATCCAGTGGTAATACCTCCTTAGGTATCTCTCTACCTATGAGTCGCTCTATGCTGGCGAACTTCTTCTGGTCTTTTTCATTCACAAACGTAATAGCCGTTCCTGTTCTTTCAGCCCTGGCTGTGCGGCCAATACGATGAATATAATCTTCCGGATCCGGAGGAGCATCATAATTAATGACCAGATCTATACCATCCACATCAATACCACGGGATAAAATATCAGTACCAATAATGGTGGAAATGCGCTTGCTTTTGAATTCTCTCATGATGTGCTCACGCTCCTGCTGTTCCAGGTCAGAATGAAAGGCATTTACTTTAATTCCAATTTTGCGAAGTACCCCTTCGAGCTTCTTCACATTGTCTTTCGTAGAAGCAAAAATGAGTATGCTGGAATAATTGTCTTGCTTCAACAAATGAGAGAGCAAAGGTACCTTTTGTGTATCGTACACGACATAGGCCTGCTGCAAGATACCTTCAGCCGGCTTTGAAATGGAAATGGATATTTGTTGCGGATCAACCAGTATTTTATTGGCCAGTGTGCGGATACGTGGTGGCATGGTGGCAGAAAAAAGCAACGTTTGCCTTTTCGTTGGCAAATAGCTCACGATCTTAATCAAGTCATCATAGAAGCCCATATCCAACATGCGATCGGCCTCATCCAATACAAGATGTTGCAGATTGTTGAAATTGATAACGCCTGATGCCAGATGGGCGATCAGTCTACCTGGTGTTGCAATGATGATATCAGCGCCTGATTCCAGCGCCTTGCGTTGCTGATCCCAGGTAGCGCCACTGCCTCCGCCATATACGGAGATGCTACTTACGCCTACAAAGTATCCAAAGCCTTCTACCTGTTGATCAATTTGTAACGCCAGTTCTCTTGTTGGCACCAATACCAGCGTATTGATATGGTGGTTTTCCTGCCTGGAAATCTTGTCTAAAATAGGAAGTAAAAAGGCAGCTGTCTTGCCTGTACCGGTTTGTGCAGAGGCTATAATGTCTTTGCCATCGAGAATCATGGGTAGCGCCTCCTCCTGAACCGGAGTTGGCTTGGTAAAGCCCATGGCATCCAAGCCTTCCAGCAGCGCTGAACTTAAATTAAATTGGTCAAAACTCACTTGTCAATAGATTCTTGATGGTGATGTACAGAATTGTTATTTCAAAAAAAAGCCCCGATGCTATCGGGGCTTTATATGCACTCATAAGTTGATTACTCCGCTAATCGTACATTCACGGCATTTAAGCCTTTTTTACCTTCCTTCAATTCGAAGGTAATTTTGTCGTTCTCACGAACTTCGTCAATAAGTCCGGTTACATGTACAAAATACTCCTGCTCTGACTCCTCTTCACGTACAAAACCAAATCCTTTTGTTTGATTGAAAAACTTAACTGTTCCTTGTTTCATTAGTAATATTGATTGTTAAATAATCCCGCAATGTACGAGTATTTATTCACAATTGGCATCAAGAGATAAGATTCTTGAATCCAAAAGCATGGCTTTCAATGCTGAAAGCTTGAATTTTACTACCAAAATCGGGGTTAGGCGGCCTTGCTTACTTTTTCAATGGTAAGTTCACGTTGTTTGGTAATCTGAATCACATTCAAACGGTTTAGCAGCTTGATTATCTGGTATGTTGGATCGATTTCATGCCATCTTATACCGCCAAAATTGGCTCTTGAGCCATTCTTGTGGTGGTTGTTATGATAGCTCTCTCCCATCATCAAAAAGTCTACAGGGAGGAAATTGCGGGAGGTGTCCCCTACTTCAAAATTGCGATATCCGTACTTGTGGGCAAACCAATTGATAATGGCGCCATGAATAGGACTAAATAAAAACTGTAATGGCAAAAGCAACCATACCCACCAAACTTCTGCATACATAGCGTACACCCCTACGTAACAAGCTCCCCAGAACAATCTGGATGGCCATGACCTAGCTATTTTGTCAAATGCATCCCATTTCGGAACGCCTTCAGTAAAACGTTTTTCCGGAACCATTCTACCATTGGCAATGGCCGAATAGATGGTTTTGGTCTTCCACATCATCTTCCAAATACTCTCATCGTACTTGGGTGAATGAGGATCATCTTCCGTATCAGCATAGGCATGGTGCATGCGATGCATAACACCATATCCAAACGGACTTAGGTAGTTGGACCCTTGAAAAATCCAGGTGAGTACAAAAAAGACTTTTTCAGTGAATTTGTTCATGGTGAATGCCTTATGAGAGGAATACCGATGAAGAAAGAACGTTTGAAAGAATAGCGACAGGTACCAATGTGCTATAAAAAATAGGAGAATTATTTTCATGTCTAGGCTCAAATTAGGTTCAAAACGCAGTCCGGTTTGGTGACTACAATAGGATAGACAACACAAGGCCTGTTGTGTGACAAGAATTACATAATAATTATCGATTTGGAGATTAGCCCGTTGTTGAATCCTTAGTCAATGACTTTATAAAATCATTGGAAAAGCCTGATTCACAAGCTTTTGTAAAGTTTTCGACCCATTGGGGTT
>DATCZR010000242.1:0-6422 GCA_036525835.1 Cyclobacteriaceae bacterium | reverse complement strand
GCTTGATAAGATGAAAGATAAATTCATCGAAGGTTGTAAGTCCAATGGTCATGATGAACGAATTGCGGAAAAAATCTGGAAAGACTGGGAAGCTTTTGCCCAATATGCTTTTAATAAATCCCATTCCACCTGTTATTCACTGGTGGCCTACCAGACTGCTTATCTCAAGGCCAACTATCCTGCCGAATATATGGCTGCGGTACTTACTCACTCACAAAGCAATTTAGATAAGGTCACCTTTTTTATTGAGGAGTGCAGAAAACAAAACATTGAAGTTCTTGGCCCGCATGTGAATGAATCCGGCGTTTTTTTTGAAGTGAATAACAAAGGAGAAATCCGGTTTGGTTTGGGTGCTATCAAAGGAGCCGGTGAAGCGGCCGTAGAATCGATTATTCATGAAAGAGAAAGCAAGGGGCACTTTAAAGATATTTTTGATTTTGCCATGAGGGTGAATCAGCGTGCCGTAAATAAGAAAACACTTGAATGTCTTGCCCTGTCTGGAGCGTTCGATTGCTTTTCGGAGTTTCACAGACGTCAATTTGTGTTTGCGAAGGATGGTGACATTACCCTCACTGAAAAACTAACCCGATATGCAACCAAAATGCAGCAAGAACTGCAGAGCGCGCAGGTAAATTTGTTTGGCGGGTCAACAGGCACTGAAATGCCACTCCCCAAAGTTGACAACATTGAGCCCTTTAGTGAAATAGAAAAACTGCATTTCGAAAAGGAAGTCGTGGGTGTTTACATATCTGGTCATCCACTTGACAACTTCAAATTTGAAATAGATGCCTTTTGTAACACGCCTCTAAGTCAGCTTGCCGACTTAGAGGGAAATGAAGGAAGAGAAACAAAAGTAGGTGGTATCGTAGCATCTGTGGAGCACCGGCTCACCAAGACAGGGAAGCCATTCGGTAAACTTATTTTAGAAGACTACAGCGGTAGGTTTGAATTCATGATGTGGAGTGAAGATTATCTGAAATATAAGTCCTTTTTAATGCCGGGTCTCTTCCTATTTGTGGAAGGGAATATTGTTCGGAAGACATGGGGTGATCAATCTCTAGAATTTAAGATTAGGAGTATTGATTTATTGAATGAATTGGGTCTCAAAAGGACTAAGGGCCTTCAATTGACGGTAGACACAGAGGCTATCAACGCTGAATTAATTAATCAAATTGAAAAATTGTGCTCAGAATTCTCGGGGGAATGTCCTCTTTTCCTAAAATTGAGGGACGATAAAGAAAGCATCAATCTGGAATTACTATCAAGGAAATACAGGGTTAAACCAGTAAATGAGATGGTTAAGAAAATAAAGAAAATTCCAGACTTGAAAGTAGAGGTGGTATTTTAATGGTCGGTATGCTGACTTATTGGATTGGCCATAAAAACACAGGAACAAAAAGAACTATATTTGTGTTCGCTATTTGAACTTATTAAAACAACATTATAAACTGTACCGAAATGGGTAAAACTTTAGAATTAAACGATTCAAACTTTGATGAAGCCATTAAAGGAGATAAACCAGTATTAGTTGACTTTTGGGCTGAATGGTGTGGACCTTGCAAGATGATAGGACCTGTGGTTGAGGAATTGGCGGGAGACTATGAAGGAAAAGCCATAGTAGCTAAAGTAAACGTGGATGAAAATCCACAAGTAGCTGGAAAATATGGAATTCGTTCCATCCCTACCTTACTTGTATTCAAAGGTGGCCAAATTGTGGACAAGCAGGTTGGTGCAGTACCTAAGTCTGTCCTGGCACAAAAACTGGCTGCGCAAGTCGCTTAACCTTCAAAAAGAACTTTATAAATAAGTCGTTCCTGCTTGGGAACGACTTATTTATTTGAGGCCTTCCACTTTCTTTAACCTTTCTACTATTTCCAATACTGCTGGGCATACCAATGTATTTTTGTAAGTAAGGTCAACAATCTGTACCATCTTCTTCCGATTGGTATGCGGATATTGCCGACAGGCCTTTGGCCGACTCTCATATATAGAACAGTAATTGTCACTACCTAGAAAAACGCACGGAGCAGATTTCAAAACAAAGTCTCTGTCTTCATCCACTTTCAAATACTTTTCAATAAAATCGCCAGGCTTCATGCGAACCGCCTTTGCAGCACGGTCAATATCTGTTTGATAAAAAATAGGACTGGTGGTTTTACAACAATTAGCACATTCAAGGCAATCTACCTCCTCAAATACCTCATCATGTAGTCGATGAAAAGCGCCATCCACTTTTCTGGGGTTCTCATGTTTTACGCTAGTTAGAAATTTGCGATTGGATTTGGACCTGTTTGAGGCAGTTTCACAAAATGAGGATAAGTCCATGTGCTTTGATTACGAAGCAAACTTATTTATATTTCACAAAGGCGTGGATCAAATTCTGTGTAAATTCTGCTACTCCAGATTGCCTAAAAAAATTCAATATCAATTTCAATCTCCTCGAATCTAGCTACCTATTACATCCAAGACTATTTTCCAGTTTATTCCCGCTTCTCTCTTCCATACACGCAGGTAGCTGGCTTTTTCCATATTTCCATCCTTACTCTCAATTTTTACTCTACCATAGGTATAACCCAAGTCACCAGACTCAGATACATCAGCATCAACCGGCTCAAAGTAAAATTGTCGTTCCTCCTGAATAGACTCGATTACTTTCATCGAAGTATATGGCCAATTGCCTGAACGATGAATTCGACACTCCCTTGAGAAATACTCAGGTAAAAATGAGTTTCCAGTTTCATTAAGCCACTGCGTATACGATTGCTCAATATAGGTGAGGTCCTCCTTGGACGAGGGCAACGGTTTTTTTCCTTTGCTCGATGATCTCCTTACCGTTTTGAGAGATTGATGATCTTCCTCTGGATATTCAAAATTGATACCCAGATCAGCTGCCACTTTCCAAACACCGCTTCCATTTTTTTTCCAAACCGTGGTATAATAGCCAAAGGCGAAAGGATCACTACTTTTGTCTTTACTCATTTCATACGGACCAGTCGTATAAGCAAAGTCCTCAGCTATCGAGACATCAGCAAAAACGGGCCACCAATAAAGCATACCATTTGTTGCAGGCCGCTTCTTCCATAAGTCAACGCCATTAATCGGCTCTCCATTAGAAAATACAATTGCATCCGCAGCCAAATTTTCTAAGAAAGCTTCTCGGGTGCTCTTCTCTTTTGACATCTGAGCAAACGCAATCTCTGCGTCTACAACCTCTTGCACAGGTTCAGGTAATTTTTGAGCTGCGACATTAGAACTAAATGAAATCCCAACCCAAAGCAAACAAACAACAACTAGTCGACTAATCATTCAAATCACAAATTAAGGCCAAAATTTAGAATAATAACGGAGATCGAAAAATCCCTTATATGGAAGGATTTTTACCAACGGTAAATGAAGTACTATTTCGAACATATTGTAAACTTAAAAGGATCAGCCGACTTGATACCATTCTTTTGAGACTGTCCTCATTACAGCAATCCTAACGCTTTAAGTCATAATACATCCAAACTATATCCAGTTTAAGGGCCAAAGACCTCCAAGCAAATGTTCCAACATATAACTAGTCATTAGGCCAATATAGATGGAATCACTACTATCCTATTCAACACCACCTGGGGTAAAAGATATCTTCTTCAGATCATCTGAATTCATACGGATAATGTTTACATCTAAGGCTATCTGTTGCAATGGCGCATCATTTGAATCTCTTTCCACGTTTACAATGGCATCTACCACATCCATCCCTTTGATCACTTTTCCAAACACAGTATAATTACCATCCAGCCGATGTACCCCATTTATATTTTGAACGATATAAAACTGACATCGAGCAGATAGTTTATCAGGATTGTTGTCACGCCCAGCCCCAACTGCTCCATAATTATGAAGTAGTTTTTCATTAAACTCCGGAGCTAGTAAATATTCAGGATCTGTGAATCCGGCAGGAGTATCTGGGCAACCACCCTGAGCAACAAAATCGGAAATCACCCTGTTGAATGCCAACGAATCCCAGTATCCTTCATCAGCCAATTGAATAAAACTCTTTTTATGATTAGGAGTTTCGTCATGTAACCAAATCAGGATTTCACCCAGCGGGGTAATGATTTGGGCTATCTCATATTCAGTCTTATTTGGAGAACTGCAACCAACTATAATAATCATGATGGGATGTAGAATTCGTCTATATGTGGATAAAATCATGGTAGTCAGATAATATTAGGTACGCAGAAGGTATGCAGAAGAAAAAATTACCGCTCAACAAAAGGTATCCCTTTTTAGCACTAAGGTGACTTATTTTTAACCCAATCACGAACAAATTAAAAATACAAAATAAATGAAATCAATTATTATTTTTTTGATGGCCCATGGCCTGATCATTTCTACTGTAGCCCAGGATCGCAAAGTTCCCGCAGATACTTCGGTTATTACAACTCATGAAGTAACCGTAAAGGGGAAGCGATTTCCTTACACGGCAACCACCGGCACCCAACCCGTTTGGGACAAAAACGGTAAAGTAATTGCATCCTTGTACTATACCTATTATGAGCGAAGTGACATCAAGGATAGAGCATCGCGTCCACTACTTATATCATTTAATGGTGGGCCTGGATCCGCCTCTGTGTGGATGCATGTGGCCTACACCGGTCCACGCGTCCTCCTTATTGACCCAGAAGGATATCCCGTGCAGCCCTATGGTGTTAAAGAAAATCCGAATTCGGTATTGGACATTGCTGATATCGTTTATGTAAATCCAGTCAATACCGGATACTCAAGAATTCTGGATGAGAATACTCCTCGCGAAACCTTTTTTGGAGTTAATGCCGACATCAAATACTTGGCGGAATGGCTCAATACGTTTGTAACCCGGAAAAACAGGTGGTCATCACCAAAATACCTGATTGGCGAGAGCTACGGTACGACACGCGTCTCAGGGCTCGCACTAGAACTTCAAAATTCACAATGGATGTATTTAAATGGGGTGATCCTTGTGTCGCCAACAGACCTTGGCATAAAGCGTGACGGACCAGTTGAAGCCGCAAACCGACTTCCTTACTTTGCAGCAGCAGCCTGGTATCACAAAGTTCTACCATCCGATTTACAGCAAAAAGATCTTACTGACTTGCTGGCTGAAGTAGAGCCCTATACGACCAATGAATTACTGCCAATAATTGCAATGGGTGGATTTGTTGATCCACAAAAAAAGAAGGAGGCTGCCGCCAAGATGACACGCTACTCTGGTCTGAGCGAAAATTTTATTCTTCAAAACAATCTTGATATAAGCACACGTGCTTTCTGGAAAGAACTTCTCAGAACCAAAGGTTTCACAATAGGAAGACTGGATTCAAGATATCTTGGTATTGACAAAATGGATGCAGGAGAAAATCCTGATTATAATGCTGAACTTACTTCCTGGCTTCATTCATTCACACCAGCAATTAATTACTACCTGAGAGAAGAATTAAAATTCAAGACAGATATCAAGTACAATATGTTCGGACCTGTGCACCCATGGGATCGCTCTGGTGACAGCACTGGCGATAATTTGAGACAAGCGATGGCGCAAAATCCCTATCTGAATGTCATGTTCCAATCAGGCTATTTTGACGGGGCCACTACTTATTTTAATTCAAAGTATTCGATGTGGAATATGGATCCAAGTGGCAAGATGAAGAGCAGACTCAGCTGGAAAGGATACAGAAGTGGTCACATGATGTACCTCCGCGCTGAAGACTTAATTAAAGCCAATGACGATGTGCGTGAGTTTATTCAAAAATCGGCATCGAACGGAAAACCAGCTAAATACTAGGATAGTTTTCGATATATAAAATAGTAAACAAATGATTCTTATTAATAAATTGAAGAGAATCCGCTATGCCTCGTCACTCCTATTCTTAGGAATCATTTGGTTATTTTTCTCCTGCTCTCAGAAGCCGACACTTGAAGGATTGAAAGAAAACATTATCAAAGAACTATTCCAAGCAGAAGGTAATTTTGCATTAGCATTCAAAGACCTGAATACCGGAAAAACGCTATTCATAAATGAAAAAGAAGTATTTCATGCGGCCAGCACCATGAAAACACCAGTTATGATTGAAGTTTTCAAGCAAGTAGCTGCTGGCAAAATTTCTTTGGATGATTCTGTCACCATAGTCAACGAATTTAAAAGTATAGTAGACAGTACGCTTTACAGTTTAACGCCAGAATCAGATAGCGAGCAAGATTTATATACCAAAATGGGCACCAAAAAACGACTGGGAGATTTGGTCTATGACATGATCATCATCAGCAGCAATCTGGCGACTAATATCATCATTGAATTAGTTGATGCTAAAAAAGTAACACAAAGTATGAGAGATCTGGGCGCCACTGATATCATGGTGTTGAGAGGTGTCGAAGATCAAAAAGCGTATGAGGCAGGCTTG
>DATCZR010000241.1:0-9871 GCA_036525835.1 Cyclobacteriaceae bacterium | reverse complement strand
GGGGTGTCACAAGGTCACCTTAAATACACCGGTTAACCATTGGCTTCTTTGGTTAATAAAATTTATTTCTATTTTGCACTAGCCTAATATTTAAAGGAATGAGCGAATCTATAGCCGAATTAGCCACCAACATTTATACACCGATATCATTCCTTTTAATATTCGGAGGCTTATTTTTTATTTTCTATTCTCGTTTTGTTCAGTACAAATATTTTAAACATGCCATAGATATTCTTCGTGGCAAGTATGCCAATCGAAATGACCCAGGACAAATCAATCCTTATCAAGCCCTGTCAACCGCACTTGCCTCCACCGTGGGTATGGGTAACATTGCAGGGGTAGCTGCAGCCATAGCATTGGGCGGGCCAGGCGCGCTGTTCTGGATGTGGATGACTGCTTTGGTTGGCATGTCCACGAATTTCTTTACCAGTACGCTTGCGCTAATGTATCGCGGCAAAGATTCGGCTGGCATTGTACAAGGTGGGCCTATGTATGTGATTCGCGAAGCCATGGGCAAGCAATGGCAACCCCTAGCCTATCTTTTCAGTGTATGCGCTATGGTTGGATGTCTTCCGATTTTTCAGGCCAATCAATTAACACAGGTGATTATTGACTTAGGCATTAACAAGACCACACTTGGCACCTCTCCTTTTTACGTATTTGGTTTTGAGATAAGTACTGCTAAACTAATCATCGGAATTGCACTAACCGTTTTGGCCGGTATAGTAATCATTGGTGGTATAGAACGTATTGGTACCTGGGCAGGGCGGATGGTTCCTATCATGATTATCATTTATTTCGGTTCTGTCATCGCCATCCTGTTTACTAACATCACGGAAGTCCCACACATTTTTGGGATGATTTTCACTGATGCTTTTGCTGCCGACAATTACAGAGGTGATCCAGCACTCGGTGGAATACTTGGCGGCCTTATTATCAGTGGGGTGAGAAGAGCTTCCTTTTCAAGTGAAGCGGGAATTGGAACTGCGCCCATGGCCATGGGCGCCTCTAAAAGCAGAGAACCTATTCGCGAAGGACTTGTCTCCATGCTCAGTCCAGCCATTGACACTTTAGTAGTTTGCACCCTTACCGCATTTGCCATATTGGTGACAGGAGTTTGGCAAACATCCGAAGCCAACGGAGTGACATTAACTGCTAATGCATTTGAAGGCGCGTTGGGGGGAACTGGAAGATTCCTGCTTCTGATCTGCGGATTTTTCTTTGCTGTGACTTCATTATTTTCCTACAGCTCTTACGGAAACAAAGCGATGTCATTTATTGCAGGAGTGAAGGCAGGCGGTTACTACAATTATTTCTATTTGGCTACCATCATCTTTGGTGCCGTTGCCACCATGCAAGATGTCATGAACATTATAGATATCGCCTACGCGCTGATGGCCATACCTACTGTTGTCTCCGGATTAGTACTCGCTCCAAAGGTTATGAAGGAAGCCAAAGCCTATTTCACCCGACTGGGTAAAGAATAACTAGGAAGCAATTTTTGGTTCAAGGGTATAAGGATAATCAAATAGTCCATGTTCTTTGATCGCCTCCTCCACTTTGTGAGGTACTGCTTTTTCCCAACCAGGTTCACCCTTTCTTATTTTAGCCAGTACATGATCCGAGATGATGTGCAAATTGTCCGTATTGGCATTTTCGATGTCTTCCAGCTTGTTGTTATCGCGCAGGTATCGGAAAAGGCTCTTGAGATTGTCAGGTAACGTTGCTTCAAAATCCTTTAACGTATACAATTCATCAGAGTCCTTTTTCAGGGCGGGATAGATATACAACTTAATGTTGTTTCCGAATAGATCAGCAAAGCTTTCCAGAATTCCCCCTCTCAAGTTTTCATAGGTTTTTTCTTCAAATACTTTTTGCAAAGCATAGATACCCAGAATCATTCCGATCTTTTTACCTCGTGTAATTTTCGACAGGTATTCTGCCACGCGGTAATATTCAAAATAATTAGATATCAAAACGGTTTGTCCTAATGAACAGATGATATCTGCGCGATATAGAAAATCCTTTTCATCTACAGTACCTTCCAAACTCAAGTCATTTAGTGTGAGCTCCGTTAGCACCACCATCTTGCTTTTATCTACATCTGGCTCCTTTTTGAAATATCTCCGAGAGGCCAGCAACATATCTACATTCACATGAGTCACCGGACGGAATCTTCCTCGAAGCACTAACACATTTTTCTTGTACAATGCTTCCGAAGGCTGCATTACCTCTCCACTTGGACCGAACATGGCTGCCTTGGTCAAACCGTTCTTGACCAACTTCATTGCCATCAGGCGATTGTCCACTTTCTCAAAATCAGGACCTGAAATACGGAACATATCGATTTCAATCCTGCGAACCAGTCCGTCCATTAAAGACATCATGATTTCTTCAGGGTCCTCCATCATCATGCAAGCGTAAATCATATTTACACCAACCATTCCAAGTGCGTACTGCTGCTGGAGCGGATCGTTATCAAACATCTTCACGTGTATGATACAATCATTAGGTTCACTGCAAGGTTTTTTCTGAAAACGAATGCCTATCCATCCCTGCCCCTGGTTGGTGCGCTCATAATTCACTGCCTCCACGGTATCTGCGAATGCAAAAAATCTGGTTTTTTCAATAAGGTGAGGAAGTCGTTCTGGTAACAATGGATATTCATGATCCAACATGCCGGTAAGCCGATCCTCGCATACATATCGCTCACACACCCCATAAATCGCATCACTGAATTTCATATCGTAGGCAGACATGGTTTTGGCCACAGTTCCCGAGGCACCTCCTACCTTAAAAAAGTTGGCAGCCACTTCCTGACCAGCTCCGATTTCAGCAAATGATCCATAGATTTCTTTGCGTAGATTGATCTGAAGTGATTTTTCCTGCGTGGATAACTTTTTCTTGGCCTGCATATGGCTTTGATATCTGATTAGGTAAACAAATTTGACACTATTTTTGATCAGATGTTGTCAGATTAGCAATAAATTATTTGGTTAAGGCATAATTGCAGTAATGAATAATGCACTTGCTTGAATTGTAACCAAATAGCATGCCGTTAACGCCGTAAATGATGGCATGTAATCATGTTATTGATTGGCTGCCTGGTGTTTTTCTCTTAATTCTCTTCTCAATATTTTACCCACGTTGGATTTGGGAACTTCATTAATAAATTCTACAAATCGCGGAATTTTGTAATTGGTAAGACTTTGATGACAAAAATCAATTAACTCTGCTTCCGTGAGTGATTGATCCTTTTTTACTACATAAACTTTGATGGCCTCACCGGAACGTTCGTTGGGAATTCCTATGGCAGCCACTTCTAAAACCTTCGGATTACTGGCAATCAAATTTTCAATTTCATTGGGAAAGACATTGAAGCCTGATACCATAATCATATCCTTCTTTCTGTCAACAATCTTAAAGTATCCCTTTTCATCCATCAAACCGATGTCACCTGTTTTGAACCATCCGCCAGGATAGAAAACATCTGAGTTATCTTTTTCCCAATAACCTCGCATGACCTGAGGACCCCGGGCGCAGATTTCTCCTGTTTCACCCTGAGGCAGTTGATTGCCTGCATCATCAAATATGGCCACCTCTGTGCTGGGTACGGGTATTCCAATATATCCCCTTCGGTGATTTCCATCCAGCGGATTAACACAAAGTACAGGCGAAGTTTCACTTAATCCATACCCTTCAATCAACGGCTTTCCAGTAACCGACTCCCATCGCTCAGCCACCGCATTTTGCACCGCCATGCCTCCACCCACTGCACCCGCGAGTCTTGAAAAATCAAGATTCTTAAAGTCTGGATTATTCAGAAGTCCATTGAATAGAGTATTGACACCGGTGATGATTGTAAATTTATGCTTGCTTAGTTCTTTCACGAAGCCAGGCATATCTCTTGGATTGGTAATCAGCAGATTTTTTACACCAGAGCTAACCATCAATAGCCCGTTGACAGTCAGTGCAAAAATATGATACATGGGAATGGCGGTGATGACTAAATCCTCACCATCAGGTCTCATATATAATTTGAACCAATGGGTAATCATTTGATTGTGGGCGATCAAATTGCGATGAGATAACTGTGCTCCTTTAGAAATACCGGTAGTGCCTCCTGTGTATTGCAGGACGACTACATCCTCAATATCAATTGGAGGTTTTGTATATGTTCGCTGGCTTCCCTTATTTAGTGCTGCCTTAAATGAAATGGCGTTGGGAATGTGAAAGGACGGCACCATTTTTTTTACATATTTCACCATAAAATCAACGACACCTCCTTTGATGGTTCCCAGCATATCGCCCATGTGGGTGACTATAATGTGCTTGGCGGATATTTCATCCTTGATCACTTCGAGTTGCTTGGCAAAGTTGGCCACGATCACAACGGCTGATACCCCTGCATCATTAAATTGATGCTTCATTTCTGGGGGCGTGTATAATGGATTGGTATTTACCGCTATGAGCCCTGCCTTAATGGCTCCAAAAAATGCAATGGGGAACTGCATCAAGTTAGGCATTTGAATCGCGATGCGATCTCCTTTCTTCAGACCCAGGTCATGCTGCAAGTAAGCTGCGAAACTGGTAGCGTGGTGATGCAATTGTGAGAACGTCATTTGAACTCCAAAGTTTTCAAAAGCTATTCTATCTGCATACTTTTCACAACACGTATCAAACATTTCAATGAGTGAGGAATATTCGTACGCTCCTATTTCATGCGGTGTGCCTGCCGGATAACTTTTAAACCAGGGAAAATCACTCATCTCAAATTTATTTTAAGTCTAAATAGGTGAAAAAAACGGGGAACTCAAACAGCAAAATATAGATCAATAGTTGGAAACCTGTATAGACAGAATTTTCTCGTGCATTTTGTCATTGATGTCGAGACCTTGCACTATGACCCGATACGTTCCATTTTGAGGATATTTCACTTTGGGTGCATAACTATATGAAATGGCTTCATTCCCATTCGCATCGGTGAAACCCAGATACCATTTATAGCTAACAATGCTGGTACAGTGATTTCTATACCGGATCCAACCTGGCAAGGTTAGGCTATTGGAATAGCTAAACTCAAATACCGGGATTTGATCAGGAAAGGGATGGGGAGCTGAGTTGTCTAATTCACTAAATAAATCACAGCCAATTGCTGCTACGAAGATAATTAACCAGCTAAGCCGCATGGTTAAATTTAATAAAAAAGCCCCGGCTTTATTCAATCCGAGGCTTAGCTGTAGAGGGAGGGATCGAACCTCCACGGAGAAGTTAGCTACAGGACAAGAAAAAACCTATTTAGTGGTCAACCCGTTATCCTGCGTTTATCCTTTGCTCTCCACCCCCGAGACAGGAGGGCTTGTCTGCCAGTTTCAACACCCTACATTATTAATGAATATTAATTACTTGCCATAACGAGAGCATTTGTCTCTTTTATGCCCCTCATTGTTAAATGCTTCAACAAAGTAATACTATACTGTTATATTATTCAACAATAGATATTAATATTTACATTTTTTATAATATTTTTACATTTAACTATAAATAACACAAATCAACTATTGAATTATGTCCAAAAATTATGTGATTGATAATACAGACCTCAAAATTTTGGATATCCTGATGATGGATGCCAAAAAGCCCTATACAGAAGTAGCCAAATTGGTTCATGTTTCACAGGGGACAGTCCATGTAAGGATGAACAAGCTGGAAGAGGCCGGTATCGTTGAGAAGAACACACTTGATTTGAATTATGATAAACTGGGATACGGTGTCATGGCATTTATTGGTATATACCTGGAAAAGAGTGGCTTATACGATGCTGTATTGGAAAAGCTGAAATCCATTCCCGAGATCACCAGTGTGCACTATACCACGGGTAATTACTCTATGTTTATAAAAATACATTGCCGGGATACGAACCACCTCAAGGAGGTATTGCACGACAAAATGCAGCAGGTGGAGGGTATTGATCGTACGGAAACCATCATTTCGCTCGAAGAAAGCCTGAACCGCAACCTGAAGCTATCTGAATAATAAAGGCATTCTGAACCTTAGAACCTGATTTTTGTTAGTATTTTTGAGAATTATTTAAAATTAGTCTAAATAGACGACATGAGTAAAGACAATCAGGTTCTGGAGCAATTTACATCCAAGGAGTATGAGCACGGTTGGTCATCAAACCTGGAAAGCGATGATGCGCCTAAAGGCCTGAATGAGGATACCGTTCGGTTTATTTCAGCCAAAAAGAACGAGCCTGACTGGCTACTGGAATGGAGGCTAAAAGCCTATCGTCAGTGGACCACCATGAAAGAACCGCAGTGGCCCAATGTCAAATACCCTGAGATTAACTATCAAGACATTATATATTATTCTGCTCCCAAGCAGAAAGTACAACCCAATAGCCTGGATGAGGTAGATCCTGAATTGATCAAGACTTTCGAAAAACTGGGAATATCACTTACCGAACAAAAACGCTTGACTGGTGTGGCTGTTGACGCTGTCATTGATAGTGTATCGGTAGCCACGACTTTCAAAGAGAAGTTAGGTGAACTTGGTGTAATCTTTTGCTCATTTAGTGAAGCGGTGAAAGCGCATCCCGAGTTGGTGAAGAAATACTTGGGATCTGTAGTGCCTCCTACTGATAATTATTTTGCAGCATTAAACTCTGCTGTCTTTTCAGATGGTTCTTTCTGCTACATCCCTAAGGGCGTGAGATGCCCCATGGAACTATCAACTTATTTTAGAATCAACGCGGCTAATACCGGCCAATTTGAAAGAACATTAATTGTGGCTGAAGAAGGCTCATATGTGAGCTACCTGGAAGGTTGTACGGCACCTATGCGAGATGAAAATCAGTTGCATGCTGCTGTCGTTGAACTCTACGCCATGAAAGATGCAGAGATCAAATACTCTACCGTTCAGAACTGGTATCCTGGCGACAAGAATGGCAAAGGAGGTATTTATAACTTTGTCACGAAGCGTGGACTGTGTGCAGGGGATCACTCCAAAATTTCATGGACCCAGGTAGAGACGGGATCGGCCATTACCTGGAAATATCCTTCATGTATACTTAAAGGTGATTACTCTAACGGAGAGTTTTATTCTGTTGCCGTCACCAACAATTACCAGCAAGCTGATACAGGAACCAAAATGATTCACATCGGTAAGCACACGCGTTCAAGAATTGTATCCAAGGGTATCTCAGCAGGAAAATCTCAGAATAGTTACAGAGGTCAGGTGCACATATTGAAGCGTGCTGAAAATGCGCGTAACTTTTCTCAATGCGATTCTCTCTTGATGGGAGATCAATGTGGCGCCCACACCTTTCCCTACATCGATGTAGAAAATAAGAGTGCTCATGTAGAACATGAGGCCACCACTTCCAAAATTGGTGAAGATCAAATCTTCTATTGTCTGCAAAGAGGAATTGATGAGGAGGCTGCTGTGGCACTGATTGTAAATGGCTACGCCAAAGAAGTACTGAAGCAATTGCCTATGGAGTTTGCTGTGGAGGCGCAGAAACTGCTGGCGTTGACCCTGGAAGGAAGTGTTGGATAATCTTGACTAATAAATTTAAAATTGATAATGCTTAAAGTAAATAATTTACACGCTCGCGTTGAAGAGAAATCCATCCTGAATGGAATAAACCTGGAAGTAAAGCCAGGCGAGGTACATGCGATCATGGGACCTAATGGATCGGGAAAAAGCACACTGGCTTCAGTGCTTGCAGGTCGTGAGGATTTTGAAGTTACTGAAGGATCAGTAGAATTTCTAGGAAAGGATCTTTTAGCGATGTCTCCCGAAGACAGGGCTCGTGAAGGGATTTTTATGGCCTTTCAATATCCAGTAGAAATACCTGGGGTAAGTACGGTCAACTTCATGAAAACAGCGCTGAATAAAATCAGAGAGTATCGTGGCCAGGATACGTTGGATGCCGTCTCCTTTCTTACGAAGATGAAAGAGAAGATTAAGTTGGTTGAGATTGATCAATCCCTGCTTAGTCGCTCTCTCAATGAAGGTTTTTCTGGTGGAGAAAAAAAGAGAAACGAAATCTTTCAGATGGCCATGTTGGAACCCAAGTTAGCCATTCTTGACGAAACCGATTCAGGTCTTGACATTGATGCCTTGCGAATTGTTGCCAATGGAGTAAATAAGCTTCGCACCAAGGACAATGCGACTATTGTAGTTACTCATTACCAACGCCTATTGGAATACATTGTGCCTGACTATGTCCACGTGTTGTATAAAGGAAAAATAGTAAAGTCTGGTTCCAAAGATTTGGCAATAGAACTTGAAGAGAAGGGTTACGATTGGATTAAGAACGAATTGGAGACTGTTTAATTATGAGTGTAGCCGTAGAGAAAAATAATTTTACAAAAGATCTCATTCAATCAATTGATCCAGCTCAATTCAAAACAGCTGCAGATCAGAGGAAGCTTGCGCTTGAAAAATTAATCGCCATCGGTCTTCCAGAATCCAAGAGTGAAGAGTATAAGTTTACTCCAATTACCAGATTACTCAGCAAACAATTTGAACCCAATGAGATAGGCCGTGCCTACCCATCTGCCGCAAATAACCTGGCAGAATTAATGGATGAAGCAGACCGAGGACATTGTGTAGTATTTGTTAACGGAGCCTATGATAGCAAGCTATCTCAGCTTGATAACATTGCTCAAGTAACCATTGAATCACTTACTGATGCACTCGAATCTCATTCAGCTTTAGTTATTGATCAACTATCAAGGGCCAATGAGTCAGTAGATCCTTTTGCGTTGCTCAACAACGCCCAATGGCAGGAAGGATTATTTATCAATGTTTCCAGAAATTCGAAGGTGGAAAGGCCGTTGGTGATTTATCACCTTTTCGATGCAAGTAATTCAAAAGTTGCTGCGCATACGAGGCTGTTTATTAATATAGAGACCAGCGCTGAATTCAGCGTATCAGAAAAGACAAATTCTATTGGTTCTCATTCAATATTCCACACGTTTAATGAAGATATTATTGTCAATGAGAATGCCTCATTCAAGTACACCAAAATTCAAAACGACCCCGGACGACTTATTCAGGTAAACAATACTACGGTCCAGCAACATAAATCAAGCAGGGCTGACACCTATACCTTTACGTTGAACGGAAAACTCATTCGGAACAACCTCAATATCCTCATAGACGGAGAAGGGTGTGAGTCTCATTTTAATGGATTGTATCTTTTGGATGGAGATACATTAGCAGACAATCATACGACCGTTGATCACAAAAAGCCCAATTCATTTAGTAATGAATTGTACAAAGGCCTGATGGATGGAAAATCAAAAGGTATATTTAATGGTAAAATCTATGTGCGACCGCACGCGCAAAAAACCAATGCCTTTCAATCCAACCGAAATATTTTATTATCAGATACGGCTACCATCAATACCAAACCGCAATTGGAAATTTGGGCTGATGATGTAAAATGTTCTCACGGCTGTACTTCTGGCCAATTGGATACGGAAGCTTTATTCTATTTGCAGTCCAGAGGTATTCCTAAAGCGACCGCCAAGGCTATGCTGCTATATGCTTTTGCCGGGGAAGTGCTGGAGACCATTCAAGATGAAGAGCTAAAAGTCTATTTGGACAATTTGGTTTCGGCAAAACTTCACAAAAGTTTTTAAAATGAATGTAACCTTGCCTGCTAAATTAGACTTAGAGAAAATCAGGAAGGAATTCCCTGTTCTTCATCAGCAGGTCAATGGTAAGCCCCTGGTTTATCTTGATAATGCGGCTACCTCTCAGAAACCAAAGCGGGTAATCAACAAACTGATCGAATATTACGAAGGTTACAATGCGAACATCCACCGTGGCATTCACACGCTGGCGGAGACGGCAA
>DATCZR010000240.1:0-5524 GCA_036525835.1 Cyclobacteriaceae bacterium | reverse complement strand
GTGAAATTGTCCAGATTGGTGGCAGCCTTAGCGTAAATGGTTCACAAGCTCCCGGAGTATATAATGGAACTATTGAAGTTACGGCTGGATATAACTAAGGCTTTAACTTCTTAAAAGCTTAGTATGTCCAAATTACTGCTTTTCTCAAGGGCGTTACAGCCCTTGAGTTAAGCCCGAAATTGAACTACCCCGATACACGTTGCTCCTATCCGAAATATGGCTAAGAAGCTTTTCTTAAAATTGTCGATCGTTTTACTGGTGACGGTGTTGATGTGTATGGCGCCTTCGAACGCGAGTGCACAATTTGAGGATGCAACATTTACTGAAATCCAGCCTTTGAATTTTGGTTTTATCGTACCGGGAGCGGCGGGTGGAACCGTCACTATCTCTGATACCGGTTCCGTCAGTGTTACCGGTACCATAACTCACCTGGGGGGAGCAACCAATGCGCAGGTGTTGATGGATTCCTGTGTCGGGTCGGGAGGCAATGCCAGAAGAATTCGTCTTACGCCCGGGCCCCTGTCCGGTCCGGGTCCAGAAGTGGTCATGACCCAACTCACCTGTACCAGCCCGGGAGGAAGTTCAGTAAACAACCGTTGTCAAAATTTTAGTGGGACTGCGGGAAATGATATCTTGCGTATCGGTGGGACCATTTCCGTTCCTGCAGGCCAGCCTGCCGGGGTGTACAATGGCACGTTTGATATAATAGGTAGAAACCAACCACCCTGCCCGTAACGATTCTACATTTTCCTTCTTATAAAGTAGGTAGTAATTCTTTAAATTATTATATCATCGGTAAATTTTTAAGAGAAATCAGGGCAGGCGTAATGCCGGGCTTGGAGAGACAAATGCATCTGGGCGGCGGTGTTCAAATCGACACCATGGAAGTGAAGTGATTATGCCAACAGGAATTTAAATTTGGGAAACGATTGCAAAACTGAAACACTTGAAACTAGGAGTCCGAAGTGGACAATGGAAACTGTTCCGGTTTTTTAGGAAGATGGATAATAAACTGAGAGCCTTCTCCGGGCTTGCTGTTGGCCGTCATCCTGCCTCCATGTACCCTCACTACTTTCATGCAGATGGTAAGGCCCATGCCGCCTCCTTCATACTGGTCTTTCCCATGTAGTTTTTTGAAGGGCTTGACCATATTGTTCAGGTAGGAGGTATTGAACCCAATGCCATCATCCTGAACAACAATTTCATAAAAATCGGTTTTATTGAGGCGGTTAAAAATTTTAATCTTTGGGGGCTGCCCGGATTTGGAAAATTTTAAAGCATTTCCAATCAAATTCTGAAATAACTGCCGCATCATATAAGGATCACCAAAAACAGTAGGTAAGGTGCCGGTTTCCACCTGCGCTTTTGTTTTGTTGATGACCATGCTGAAATGAAGCAATACCTCTTTGACCAGTTCTTTTAAATCGACCGGTGAAGTAGTCTGCGATTTGGATTTAATTTGGGAGTAGTTTAATAAATCATTGAGATAGGTTTGTGCACGCCGGGTGGACGCCAGCATGCGATCCATGTGTTGTTGGCTTTTCGGGTTCAACAGCTCGACTGAAGATTGTTTCAATAAATCACCGAAGACATGGATTTTGCGCAGGGGTTCCTGCAAGTCATGTGAAGCAATGAAAGCGAAGTCCTCCAGATCCTGGTTGCTGCGTTCCAATTCTGCCCGGAGCCTGTTGCTGATGTTGAGATCTTCACGGAGCTTTTCTGCCAGATAACCGATCACCCAACCGGTGATTACAAGGAATCCCCCCCAAACGGTAAGATTGAAATAAAGGTCAAACTTCGTACTGTGAAGGAGATACAGTTCCTGATTGGCGAGCACGAAAACCCAGACCATCAGTATGGTAAAAAAAGCTCCCAGAACCGCCAGCCGTCTTCCAAGGTAATATCCGCCAATAATGACGGGCAAGTAATAGAAGTTAAGAAAGGCGACCTTGGAATAGATGAAAAAATTTATAAGCATTACGCTTATAAGAGTGGTCAGGATCAGCAGTTTTTCCAGGTTCTTAAGCAGCCATGTTTCTTTGTTTTTCACGAAATCACCCTTGTCTGCGTCAAAGAGAGAACGATTCATCCTGTAGATATTGATTCGGTATAAGGCAAAAAGCGCTGTTTGGCTTACTATTAATGTTAACCCAGCATTATCCGTTGTACAAATTTTAAGTATAGGTTTTTCAATTGGATGGAGGGATTCTCGGGGGAGGGGAATATTCCCTCAGGCAGCCTGCCAGAGTTCTGCATAGCTCTATTTCTCCGAAAAAAGTGGCCCCGAGGTAGAAAAAAGGGCCGCAATAAGATATATGGCTGTGGAAGCTAAAATTGACGCGCCTGGCACGATTCGAACGTGCGACCTGCGGATTAGAAGGATATACTCTGGGTATTCCCGTCATCTCCCGGAAGTTCTTAAAAGCTATATTAGCTTGAGGTTTGGGGACAGGGAATGGGACTACAGGGTCTGGATAATTCAGCTCAAATCCCTACTTTTCTTGGCACGATTACACACGAATTACACATTTCTGAACCTTCGGGTTTATCAGGTTATTAATGTGAGGTCCTTCGGTTATTTATCGGTTATTAAATCGAAGCTGTGCTGTTCTTGTGCTGTATTAACAGCAAGGCCCCCTTTTTAGATGTCCAGCATCCGACCCGCTCAACGGTGCTTTTTCGGTGCTCTCGCCAGTGTTCTCGCGCCACTCTTTATAGATTCAAGAAACTCAACTCTCGTTGTTCTCAGGCAGTCACCTGGCTATGGATTCCCTTTAGTTTGCAGGCAATTCCCCACCCAAATCCAGCTACTTGACCTTTTCGCCCAATTGTCATAATAGTTGGTATGAAAAAGCGGACATTCTCATGAGGAGTAAATGAATGGGATTGCTGACAGTGCTCCTCGATAACAGTTTCGTGTCTTGAAATGAAAGATAAAAATCTAACCTTATGCTGTGGCTGTATCAGCGTTACGGTCTAATCGCATTTCGGGCATCTGTGGGGGATGCAGAGGGCCGGGATTAGTAATTTGCAGTTAACTCTCTTGATGCAGAAAACCCATTAGATTCCCTGACAAGCAATGGGCCCACCAGTAACGCGGTATCACCTTCCGAACCCAGGGAGACTAAGGTAACGGCTATGGTCGCGAACGTTGAGGAACTGGCGCGAACCGACTGGGCAACGCCTTTTTGGTCGTCAGCCAGGAGAAATATTTGGGGAGCATAGGAGGTGGTTCCATCCATATTAAAACTAAGGTTTAAACCCATAACACCTCCCGCGATTGAAATAATATCGAACGCCAACTGATCGGGAATAGTGATACTAGTGACAACTTTAGCGGTGGTATTAATTGGCGTCGCAGTGGCATTACAGGCAAAACCAAAAACAATCAAAAAAAGTATTAACCTTTTCATGGTAAGCCCTCCTGTTACGTGTACTTGGATAGGCGTACTCTATTTGAGTTTGCCGAAAATGTCAATTATTAGGTATGGTTGGGCTGACCTGTCCCAATAAGTTGCATCACAGCCGAATGTCCGTTTTTGGCCGACTGCTGACGATCTAAGACTTTAGGCGAGTGTCTGCTTTTGGGTGAGTGTAAAATACTCCGTTTGCCATAGAGAAATGGCGTAAATTGGTCCACAAATTATGGGTAGTTTAGTTGTTTTTTCGTGAGTTAAAAAAATCCTGCGTTTCCTTTCGAAGGTGAATTTATTTTTCATTCCTTTTTTAAGTATTGATTCTTCCCTTATAAGAGTTACACTATATGTAAATATGATATAGAAGCCAGTTGTCCTTTTGTTTGTTATCAATGTTCAAGAGGGGTCTTATATTGGAGGAGATAATAATGAAACGTTTTTCTGTAATCATGATAATTTTGGCAATGTTTATGGTTACCTCGGCGCAGGCCGCGGATGGCAAACTGTATTTATCTGCGAGCGGTGGTTTAAGTATTACCAATGACCTGGATCTTCCCGGGATCAATATCAGTTTCAGTCCGGGGTACAACGTGGGGGGTGCAGTCGGTTATGACATGGGCCAGTTCCGTGCCGAAGGCGAAATCCGTTACAGCACCGTAGATGTTGATGAAGTAAACGGTATATCTTTTCCTGGTAGTGCTGATCTCTCTGCGCTCACCTTTATGGCTAACGGGTATTACGATCATGAAATAAATAATTCCCCGTTAACGCCCTACATTGGCGTGGGGATAGGATTGGTCAGCAGTGAAATAAGCGCAGCAGGTGCAGGCTCGACAGATGAAGAGGATTTCGGCTACCAGTTCATGTTGGGACTGGGATTTGACGTTGCCGCTTCCGCGATGCTGACTGCCGAGTACCGTTATCTGGGAATTGCTGATTCAGACGCACCCGATACGCATGCCTTTATTTTCGGTGCGCGATTTATGTTCTAATTTATTCTACTTTAACCACTTTTCAAGGCCTTTACTTTTCCTTTTCAATGGGAAAGATAAAGGCCTTTTTTTATTAAAATTGGATTGGACTAACCTGCCCTGCCCCTGATATTTGCACCATACCCGGATGTCCGTTTTTGGCCGATAGGTGCCGTTCATGAAAGGTGGGCTAAGCGGCTGTTTCCGACCCAAAGCGGACGTTCATCTTCAAAGAAAAAGTCCTGATTAAGACCCCACTAGACCCCTAGATAGTTAAATAATCGGAATTTTCCCTTCCGAATAGAGTCTATATAGATGAAAGGATTTATGTTTTAAGCGCCTAGTCTAAAAATTTTAAAAGAGATTCTTCCCTTTATTTAAGAAGGATAACAATGCGATTAAGAATTTATTTTTTTCAGCTAATTCTTTTATTTTTACTTAATTTAAGTGGGTGCATTAATCGTGAAAGTGCACAGGTAACAGCCGGTATAGATTTGAAGCAGTTTCACAAGTTCTATGTTGTGAAATTAGGGTCAGACAATAGGGAAATTAACAGGCTAATTATGGATGAACTGTCAAAAAGAGGATTTAAGGCGAGTACTGGTTTGGTAAACTTAGCGCCCAAAGATGTGGATGCTATTGTAACCTACCAAGATAAATGGCAATGGGAATTGACTATGTACATGATCGAACTTAAAATATTCTTCAGAGAGCCTGAAACACAAAATTTATTAGCGTCAGGTCAATCCTACCATTCTTCACTATCAAGAAATTCTCCTGAAGAAATGGTTTCAGAAGTCTTATCAAACATCTTTTCAAAATAAATTAAGTGTAACTAATGTCGAATATTACACGATTAAGGAAACCTTCAGTATTTAGTGATTATTTCATTGGATACCTTTTTGCCAGTTTTTCAGGATCTGTAAGAGCCTTTGCTGTCCTCTTCGCAATATCAATATTGGTTACAGGTTGTGCTGGTATGGAGAACGTACTAATTACCCTACCTAAATATCAAACCCATCTTACGGAACGCAAAGTTTCTTCAGGGTTGCCGGTAAAAATTCACGTAGAGCCTTTAAAGGACCTTAGGAGAGATGCTGTTGGCGGCCTGATAGGAGAAAAAACGACTATCGGTAA
>DATCZR010000239.1:0-20454 GCA_036525835.1 Cyclobacteriaceae bacterium | reverse complement strand
GTATTATAAGGACAGAGGATGTGATGCAATTGTTAGAGCGGATTAAAAAGTTTAATGAACTGTGGGTGCGCAAGGGATTTCGTAGAGGCAACAATGCCAACAACGTATCAGCCACGGTGTCTATAGATGATAAAGATTGGGAACGCGTGGGTCAATGGATGTGGGAAAATAAAGCGAGCTACAATGGCTTGAGTGTGTTGCCATTTGATTCGGGTAACTACAAGCAAGCACCATTTGAAGATATTTCTGAAACCCAATTCAAAGAATTAGAGAAAAGCTTGAAAGCCATTAATCTTACGGATGTGGTAGAGATGGATGATCACACTGATCACAAGGCGGAAGCAGCTTGTGCGGGAGGAGAGTGCCAGGTTGTTTGAAAGTATTTAATTTTGAAAGTCCACTGATTTAAAACTTTGGCACGCACTCTTTCTATTATGAGTCCGCCGGGAACTCGGGCGCCTGTTTTCAGTTTGCCTGATACTGTTTCAGGAAAACAACTTTCATTGAGTGAATTGAAAGGCGAGAAAGGAACACTTATCATGTTCATCTGCAATCCTTTTTCTTCGCCATTAGTGGTGCACTGGCTGTACGCGATCGCGATGTTGATTTGTTTGGGAGGTGACCTAACTCAAAGACAACCAAAGAAATAAAATAAAGACACCTAACAGCAGTGAATACCAAAATGCATTTTGGTTTGTGATGCCATCGGATGCTCCAGACTGATAAGTGATTTTTTTAATTCTTTCCTGATCTGGATTTTCTGAAGCTAAACTCACAAGAACCAAAACGGCAGCGCAGATACCAAACAGGATGATGGCAAAATGCAAGAAATTGATTTCGGCCATATACCGCATGGTTCCCGTAAGTCTATCGTTCATTAACTCAGCAACGAAACGAGTCATTCCTAAGACAAGGCCGGTCACCAACGAAGCAATGGCACCCTTACTATTTAGTCTTCTCCAAAAAATTCCAAACAGAAAGACTGCCGCTATAGGGGGTGAGATGTATGCTTGTACACTTTGCAAATACAAGAACAGTTGATTGGAAAAATATTTCATAAAAGGGATCCATAACAATCCGAATCCTACCAGAAATACCGTTGCAATTTGCCCCACATATACTAATTGCTTCTCGCTTGCTGTGGGTCTCATTTTTTTGTACAAGTCCAATGTTATTAACGTTGAGCAAGAATTAAAGACTGAAGACAAAGAACTCATTAATGCCGCAAACAGTCCGGCTACCACCAGCCCTCGCATACCCACGGGCAATACGGTTGCCACCATGGTTGGCAATGTTTTATCGGGACTTTCAATGTGCATCATCCCTTTTTGTACTAAAGCATAGGCAATGATGCCAGGTAGCACAAATAGAAATAACGGCAACATCTTCAAGTATCCCGCGAATACCGTTCCTTTTCTAGCCTGATCCAGGTTTTTGGCTGACAATACCCGCTGCACAATAAATTGATCGGTACACCAATACCAAACGCCTAATATGGGGGCACCAAATATGATTCCGGTCCATGGATAGTTTGTATCCGCACTGGGCCGCCACAGGCTAAAAAATTCTTTGGGAGTTGAATCTATTACTTCACCCCAACCTCCCAGCATTTGTAAACCAAAGTATGTAACCGTGAGTGATCCACCCAGCAAAACAAACATCTGAATCATGTCAGTGTACACTACTGCTTTTAAACCACCGAAAACAGTGTAAACTCCAGTAGCGATGACCAATAAAATGGCACCAACCCAAAAGTTGAGGCCAATTGCTTCAAACACGACACCTCCTGCATATATAGTGACTGATATTTTTGTAAGCACATAAGCAATCACAGAGACTATTGACAAATACATTCTTGACTTGCTGTCATATCGTTGTTCCAAAAACTCAGGCATGGTCGAGACATTACTTCGCAAATAGAAGGGAACAAAAACCCATCCGAGCATGAGCAACATTAAGCCAGCAATGATTTCGTATTGTGCTACAGGTACTCCATCAGAAAATCCACTTCCAGCCAATCCAATTAAATGTTCTGATCCAATGTTGGAAGCGAACAAAGAGGCCCCAATGACAAACCACCCCAGGTTGCGTCCGGCTAAAAAATAGTCGGTTGATGCACTGTCAGACTTTTCTCTTTTTGTTGCCCACCAGGCAACGTAAAAAACGATTACAAAGTAAAGTGAAATGATGATGATGTCGGCTGCCTCTAAGTGGAATAGCACGTGTGACTTATTTTTGTTTCTTGAAAAATTGATTGGAGAATAATTTTCTCCAATCAACTCCAATCATCACTAAAAGATACTTTAGAAATTACTTTTTGAATCCATCAAATCTATCTTGCCACATTTTTTCTACTTGCTCAAGCGACTTTCCTTTGGTCTCAGGAATATATTTATAAGTGAAGATGAATATCAGCACAATAAAAAACATGAATAGTACATAGGGGAGAGACCCATTCCAAAAATCACCCGCATTAGCACTGCTTTCGGCAACCATCGGAAATGTTTGCGAAACAAAATAGTTGGACGCCCACTGGGCTGCTACAGCTACAGACATAGCTCCACTTCTGATATTGTTTGGAAACATCTCGGAGAGTACCACCCAAACAACAGGCCCCATGGACATAGCAAATGAGGCGATAAACATCAGGACGCCAATAAGCGATAATATACCCACGGAATCACTCATCAAGGTGATGGTAAGCAATAAAAATCCCGAGAACATCCCGATTGAGCCAATATATAATAATGGTTTGCGACCAAATTTGTCAACGGTGGCCATGGCCACAAAAGTGAATAACAGGTTAATGCCAGCAAGTAGAATCTGTTGAGCTAGTATATCTTCCTGACCAAATCCCAAAGCCTTTTCAAATATGTCAGCACCATAATAAAGCACCGCATTGATACCGGTGAACTGCTGTAACATGGAAAGGATGGTGCCAATAACAACAATTCCAATCACGCCTTTTTGCCAAAGCTTAACGGAGGCTTTCTTAGCATCAGATGCAATAGATTCTTGAATTTCATCATATTCCTTTTGTGCCAGTTCTGGTCCATGTATCTGATTCAACACTTTAAGGGATTCTTCATTTCTTCCCCTGATGGCAAGCCACCTTGGACTTTTAGGAACGAAAAACAAAGGGATTAAAAATAATAAGCAAGGACCTAACTCAGACCAGAACATAAGCCTCCAACCGTAGTCAATGTTTTCTTGCTCTGTTCTCACATTGCCAATAAAATAGGTTACTAGAAACACCGCAAAAAAACCAATCACTACAGCAAGCTGATAATAAGTAACCATCACACCACGCTTATCTGCCGGAGCAATTTCTGCGATGTAAGTGGGTGCATTCATTGATGCAATGCCAATGCCTATCCCGCCAATAATCCGGAAAAACACCATGAGAGAAACTGATTCAGGTAAGAAAGCAGGTAATCCTGATCCCCACGCAGAAACAGTAAAAAGGATGGCTGATAGGATAAGGGAATACTTTCTTCCTATTGCCCAGCTCAATTGACCTGAAATCAAAGCACCACTGAAACAACCCACCAAAGCACTTCCAACTACCCATCCTTTCATAGCTGGTTCTAATTCAAAATACTTGCTGAAATAAAACTGTGTACCATTAATTACACCGGTATCATATCCAAATAGCAATCCACCCATTGCAGTCACAATGGTAATAAGTAGTAGGAATGTTTTTCTTGACATAGTTAAGGTTTTAGATTGCTTAAAAAGATTTTAATATCAAGGTAGAGTGAGCTGGCATTGTGCATTTATCAATGCCTATACTCACGTTGTTATCAGACTGAAAAAATATTTTGTTGTAATCTTTTATTTCGGCTGGCAAGTTTAATGATATCGATTTGTTAGAGATGTTGTGAATTACCAGATAAGATTCATCATTTTTTACCCTCAGAAAGCTTACAATCTCTTTCTTTTTTATATTGGTGTTCTTGAGCTCACCGTAGCTTAGGGCTACACTTGAATTTCGTAAGCGGATTAATTTCTTGTAATAATTATAAATGGAATTTTCATCCAGCTGTTGAATTGATAAAGGACGGACGGTTTCTTCCGTGCTGTATATTGGTGTTATCCAGGAAGTTTGATTGACATCAACTCCCGGTTTATCCCATAAAAAGGGTTCTCTTATATGTTCGTCAGGCTTGATTCCGAACATGCCAATTTCTTCTCCGTAGTAAATATAAGGAGTACCCGGCAAGGTCATTAAAATGGCAGCTGCCATTTGTAATTTTTTGATATCGCCATCCAGTTCACTGAGTATTCTATTTTGATCATGATTGGTAAGGAATGTAGCATCAATGTATTCTGGGGTAATGCTCTGATAATAGTCCACGATCTTTTTATATGTTTTAACCAATGCAGTCGTGTCCTTTTCAGCCTTTGTTGCCTTGATGATAGCCACTCCTAGATCGAAATTAAACAGGGCTGGAATACCTTTAAGATACGGTGCGACTTTCTTGGCAGAACTCCAAACTTCACCTACCATATACATATCCGGTTTTATCTTTTCCATTTCAGACCGAAACCAAATCCAAAAAGCGTGATTATCTTTTGCTCTATCATCTGGGTAAATATGTTTGGCTGCATCTAATCGGAAGCCGTCAACTTTCATTTCTTCAAACCAGTATTTTCCAATTTCAACGAACTCCTGTCTTACTGCAGGATTGTCAAAATTCAAGTCCGGCATATCGGCATTAAAAAAGCCATAGTAGTGTTCATCTTTTTCGTCATCCTTAACAGGATGCCATTGCGTTATATTATCAGAGTCAAGCGTGATTTCTTTTTTTGCAATTTCATCCTTGATGCTATCCTTGTCGGCCCAAATAAAATAATCTCGGTAAGTACCATTTCTATTTTTGGTAGCATTGATAAACCAGGGATGTTGTGCACTTACATGATTTACAATTAAGTCAATAATAACCTTGAGATTTCGTTTATGGGCTTCAGCCACAAAATGCTGAAAGTCCTCTTTAGTACCATAGTCAGGATGAATGGCTTTATAATCAGTAACATCATATTTGTGATAGGAAGGAGAGGGCATAATGGGCATTAACCATATCCCATTGACACCTAAATCCAGAATGTAATCGAGCTTTTGCGTAAGACCATTGATGTCGCCAATACCATCCTGATTGCTATCGTAAAAGGATTGAACAAAGACCTCATAGTAGACGCCATTTGGCCATATAACTACTTTTTCAGTGCTAGTATCTTTGCAACCGATTGCATCAATCATAATTAATAAAAGAAAAGAATAGGAGTAAATAAACCGAATGGAAGGACAGTTTCTAATCCCCATCAACAATTTTATGAATGAAATTCAAGATAAAGAATTAGCAAGGAATAGCAAGCTAAGTTGCACGTTCACAATGAAGATGGAGCAGGCGGGTTGCTAAGTTGTAACGTTAACTAAACTTGAAGAAAAGAGGTTGTCCGAATGTCAAGACTGAATCGAATAAGTTCCTTTGTGACCGCAGCTATGACTGTAAGGCTTGCATGCAAGGGCATCACCTGATAAGGAGGTTCTGGTACAGACAAGCCAATAAAAAATATCCACAATAGTATGCATGCATACTAATAAATTGCTATATTAGTCTTCCTTGCCCCTTTTGTCGGGGAAAGCCATAATTACCCATGAAGAAAGAAGAGACCTTTGATCACCACATTAAATCTACCTGGCATGCTATTTCACGTATGTACAATCAGCAAGCATCCAAATATGGGGGTACTATGTCTGTAGGGTACGTGCTCCTAAATATTAGTAATGAGGAAGGGGCGCAAGCCACGAAAATTGCCCCTCAAATGGGTCTTGAAGCCAGGAGCCTCACACGCATTCTCAAGTCAATGGAGGAGAAAGCACTCATCTACCGCGTACCAGATCCAAGCGACAAACGAGGAGTACTTGTGTTTTTAACAAAAAAAGGAATTGAAATGAAAGCTAAGGCCCGTGAAACTGTTCTGCGTTTCAATGAAGTAATGAGAGATAACATCCCCGCGGAAAAATTAAATGTATTCTTTGAAGTGCTTCAAACTGTAAATGGGATTATAGAAAGAAATAATATTTATCAATCAGTTAATAGTCCGTTGGTCTCTCACACGAATGGCTAACAATTATTGACTAACTACTTATAAGAATGAATAGAAATGTTAGAAAAGTTGCTGTATTGGGATCAGGGGTAATGGGATCAGCCATTGCCTGTCACTTTGCCAATATCGGATGTGCAGTTTTATTGCTTGACATCGCCCCCCGAGAATTAGACGAGGAGGAAAAAGCAAAAGGACTTTCATTGGATGACAAGCGAGTTAAAAATCGAATTGTGCAGACCTCATTTGATCGCAGCATTAAGTCGAATCCAAAGCCCCTATTCAGTAAAAGTTTTGCCTCAAGAATTTCATTAGGCAACTTCACGGATGACATGGCTAAGATCAAAGATTATGACTGGATCATTGAAGTCGTTGTTGAGAATCTGGATATAAAGAAGAAAGTATACACGGAAGTAGAGAAATACAGAACACCGGGTACATTGGTGACTTCCAATACCTCGGGAATTCCTATTCACCTCATGGCCGAGGGTAGAAGTGAAAATTTCAAGAAGAACTTTTGCGGCACTCACTTTTTCAACCCGCCCCGTTACTTAAGATTATTTGAAGTCATTCCCACTCCACATACCGACCCCGATGTAACCAAGTTTTTACTTCACTATGGTGACTTGTATCTTGGCAAGACAACGGTGCTTTGCAAGGACACTCCTGCATTCATTGGTAATCGAGTTGGCGTATGGGGATTGCTCAAGGTGATTGACTCTATGCAAAAGCTGGGCTTGAATGTAGATGAAATTGATAAGCTTACTGGGCCAGTAATCGGTAGACCCAAGTCAGCCACATTCAGGACTTCGGATTTGGTTGGATTGGATACATTGGTGAAAGTGGCCAACAACCTTTACGCTGGCTTGCCTGACGATGAAGGACGGGATATGTTCAAGTTACCAGAAGTGGTAGCCAAATTGGAAGAAAAAAAATGGCTTGGCGACAAAACCGAGCAAGGGTTTTATAAGAAGAGTAAGGATGCGAAAGGTAAAACTGAAATCCTTACGCTCGACTTAAATACGCTCGAGTACAAGCCGAAATCAAAACCAAAATTTGCCACTTTAGAAACCACTAAAACAATTGACAACCTTAAAGATCGGTTCAAAGTTTTGTTGGGAGGAAAAGATAAGGCTAGTGAATTTTATCGCGATGCTTTTTATGGACTGTTCCAATACGCAAGTAATCGTATACCTGAAATAAGTGACGAGCTATTCAGAATTGATGATGCAGTTTGCGCTGGTTTTGGCTGGGAATTTGGGCCATTTCAAACCTGGGATGCGGTGGGTGTTGAGAAGTCGATAAAAGTTATGGAAGAAGCTGGGTACAAGCCTGCTCAGTGGGTGTATCATATGATCAGTGCAGGGAATACTTCTTTTTATAAAGTAGAGAAGGGGCAAAACACCTATTATGATATTCCCACCAAATCATACCTACCGATTCCGGGGACTCAGGATTTCATTATTCTTGAAAACCTCAGTGAGAATGTAGTCTGGAAAAATGCCGATTCGAAAATCACAAACATTGGTGATGGCGTTATTAACTTTTCATGGCATAGCAAGAGTTATACTTTAGGCAGTGCCGTGGTAGAAGGTCTGAATTACGCTATTGGACTTGCCGAGAAAGATTACCGCGGTTTGGTAGTTGGGCATCAGGGAGCAGATTTTTCTTTGGGGGCGAATCTGGGATTAGTATTTATGTATGCCATCGAACAAGACTATGATGAAATTGATTTCATGGTGCGTGCTTTTCAAAATTCCGTAATGCGCCTGAGATATTCCTCAGTGCCAGTGGTTGTGGCGCCTCAGGGAAGAACATTAGGAGGTGGCTGTGAGATGACCATGCATGCAGATATCGCGCAAGCAGCGGCTGAAACATACATCGGATTGGTTGAAGTAGGTGTAGGGCTGATCCCAGGGGGAGGAGGGACAAAAGAGTTTACAAAACGTGTCAGTGATTCCTTGCAAGAGGGAGACGTGGAATTAAATGCATTGCAAAACGCGTTTATGAATATAGCTACGGCTAAGGTGGCATTATCTGCAGAAGAAGCAAGAGAAATGGGTGTGTTGCGCAAAATAGATCGCGTTAGCATGAACAAGGACCGTCAGATTGCTGATGCTAAAGCAGCTGTTTTAGAGTTGGCAGATGCTGGTTATACCATGCCTGTGCAAGCCACGAACATTAAAGTTCAAGGCAAAACGGGTATGGCGCTATTTGCAGCGGGTGTGAATGGAATGAAGATGGGCCGATATATTTCAGATCACGATATGAAAATTGCGATGAAGATTGCGAATGTGATGTGCGGAGGGGAACTAAGCTATCCACAGGAGGTAAGCGAGCAGTATTTATTGGATCTGGAACGTGAGGCATTTGTCTCGCTGTGTGGAGAGAAGAAAACGCTCGAAAGGATCCAATCGATATTGACTGGGGGCAAACCGCTCCGAAACTGAAAATTGACAAGTAAGAACTAAAAAATCAAGACCATGGATGCATATATAGTAGCAGGATACAGAACAGCGGTGGGGAAAGCCAAGAAAGGTGGGTTTCGTTTTACACGACCTGACGACCTGGCCGCTGATGTGATTAAACATTTAGTGAAATCAGTTCCAGGTCTGCAAAATGAAATGGTTGACGATCTGATTGTAGGGAATGCGGTGCCAGAAGCAGAGCAAGGAATGCAAATGGGCAGGATCATTTCATTGCTATCATTAGGGATCGATGTTCCGGGAATGGTGGTGAATCGGTATTGCGGATCTGGACTGGAAACTATTGCGATTGCCAGTCACCGCATTCATGCAGGTCAGGCCGATGTAATAATAGCTGGAGGTACAGAGTCCATGTCATTGGTTCCGGTAATGGGTTTCAAGACCGCATTGAACTACAAAATAGCTAAGGATAATCCTACTTATTACACTAGCATGGGATTAACAGCTGAAGAAGTATCCAAGCAATTTAATATATCACGCGAAGCGCAAGATCAATTTTCATATGAGTCGCACATGAAGGCAGCGGCAGCGTGGGAGGCAGGAAAGTTTAAGGGCGAAGTGGTGCCAATCACAGTGAAAGAGACCTATGTGGACGAAAACATGAAGAAACAAACACGAGAATATGTTGTAGAGAAAGATGAAGGTATTCGTACAGATACTACGCTAGAAGGCTTGGCAAAACTAAGACCTGTATTTGCAGTTGGAGGTAGTGTTACTGCAGGTAACTCCTCACAGACTTCGGATGGCGCTGCCTTCGTAGCAGTGATGTCAGAGAAAATGGTTAAGCAATTGAATCTGAAACCTATCGCCAGATTAATGAGCTATGCTACTGCAGGTGTTGATCCGCGTATTATGGGGATTGGACCGGTGGCGGCCATTCCAAAAGCATTGAAAATTGCGGGTAAAAAATTGGATGATATAGATCTGATTGAATTGAACGAAGCGTTTGCTGCTCAATCACTGGCAGTGGTACAAGAACTGGGCATTGACAAGAATAAACTGAATCCAAATGGAGGCGCTATTGCAGTTGGGCATCCATTGGGATCTACTGGTGCCAGGCTTTCTGTACAGTTGTTCAATGAAATGCGCAGACAGAAAAAGAAATACGGTATGGTAACAGCATGCGTTGGTGGAGGGCAAGGAGTGGCAGGGGTTTATGAGTTTCTTAATTAGCGTAGTCTGAAAAATAGGGTCTTTAGTCCTGGGGCTCTGACTGGAATTATTAAGGACTATTTACTAATGAATAAAAACTAAGACGATGAGTACAGTAGCAGAAAAAACAAAAGCAATAAAAGGTGGTGAATTCTTAATTAGAGAAACACCTGCTAATGAAATATTTATTCCAGAAGAGTGGACGGAAGAGCAAAAGATGATCGCAAAGACATGTGATGATTTTTTGGAACAGGAAGTATATCCGAAGCTGGATGAAATAGATGACATTAAGAACAACCCTAAGTTGATGCCGGAAATTCTGGATAAAGCAGGCGAATTGGGATTGTTAGGCACATCGGTACCACAGGAGTATGGAGGATTTGGTATGGACTTCAATACTACCATGTTGGTGGCGGAAAGAATTGGTGCCGGCCATTCAGTGGCAGTCGGACTCTCTGCACACACCGGGATAGGCACGTTGCCAATTCTGTATTATGGAAACGATGAACAAAAGAAAAAATACTTACCCAAGTTGGCTACCGGAGAATGGAAAGCTGCCTATTGTCTAACCGAACCAGATTCAGGATCTGACGCCAACTCAGGAAAAACAAAAGCTGTTCTAACAAAGGATGGTAAACACTATTTGATCAATGGTCAGAAAATGTGGATCACCAACGGTGGTTTTGCAGACGTGTTTATTGTATTTGCCAAAATTGATAATGATAAAAACCTGAGTGCATTTATTGTGGAGAAATCTTTTGGGGGCATTACCATGAACGAAGAGGAGCGTAAGATGGGAATCAAGGGATCTTCTACTCGTCAGATTTTCTTTAATGACTGTAAAGTACCTGTGGAGAATCAATTAAGTGAGCGCGAAAATGGGTTCAAGATTGCTGTGAACATTCTCAACATAGGAAGAATAAAATTGGGTGTTGCTGCGGTTGGCGGATCGAAGATGGCAATATCCAAAGCAGTGAATTATTCAAAAGAAAGAAAACAGTTTGGTGTATCATTATCCACGTTTGGAGCCATTAAGCACAAGATCGCGGAAGTAACTACACGAATCTTTGCTTCCGAGTCAGCACACTACCGTGCAGGGCAAAACATAGATGACTCCTATGCAGCCATGGTGGCGGATGGAGTGGAACCCGCTAAGGCAAAGCTTAAATCCACAGAAGAGTTTGCGATAGAATGTGCCATACTCAAGGTTCATGGATCGGAAGTGTTGGACTTTGCTGTAGATGAAGGAGTGCAAATTTATGGAGGAATGGGATTTTCTGCAGAAGGACCTATGGACAGGGCTTATCGGGATGCGAGAATCAATAGAATTTTTGAAGGAACAAATGAGATCAACCGCATGCTCACCATTGATATGTTGCTGAAGCGAGCCACGAAAGGACATATCGATTTAATGGCACCTGCCATGGCCGTACAAAAAGAATTGGTTTCCATTCCTGACTTTGGCGCAGCAGAAGAAGAGGGTTTGTTTGTGAAAGAAAAGAAAGCATTGTTGAATTTGAAAAAAGCCGGATTGATGGTGGCCGGAGCAGCAGTTCAAAAGTACATGCAAAAGCTGTCCGATGAACAAGAAGTATTGATGAACCTGGCCGATATGCTAATAGAAGGTTATGTGGCTGAGTCAACAATTCTTCGGGTTGAAAAGTTAATAGGAATGAAGGGAGTAGCTGCCTGTGAAATTCAAAAGGAGATGGCCATAATATACTTATACCATGCTATTGAGAAGGCCGCATCTGCCGGCAAGCAAGCCATCTATGCTTTTGCGGAAGGGGATGAGCAACGATTGATGCTATTAGGACTAAAGAGATTTACGAAAATTGAGCCCTATAATCTCAAAAATGCCAGGAGAAAGGTAGCGGATTATGTGATTGAAAAAGGGACTTATCCGTTTTAGCAAGGTCTTACGCCTCCAATATTATGTAAAAAGGCCGAGATAATCGGCCCTTTTTTATTGCCCGAAACCATCGATTTAAGGCTGAAATTAAATTTTATTAAAATTTTGACCAAAATGTTAGAACAAAATAGTTTGATGAACGTATTTTAGCGGAATAGTTTAACAAAATTGTTAAATGACAAAGTCAGACAGTAAGCCAAGCGAAGAACTAATCCTCAATTCTGCCATGAAGGTGTTTACCCGTAGGGGGTTTGCAGCTGCACGCATGGAGGAGATAGCCAAAGAGGCTGGGATTAATCGGGCGTTGCTCCATTACTATTTCCGCGACAAGGAGACCATGTTCAATCTCATTTTCGAAACTCAGTTCAAAGAGTTTTTCTCAGGAATAGGAAGCATACTGAATACGAACAAACCCCTTTTTGAAAAGATTAAAGAGATTGTAACACATGAAATTGATGTACTTTCACGCCACCCCGATTTACCACGATTCATCATTACAGAAGTTGCTTTACAACCGGAGCGCTTAATTCAATACGGACAGAAAATGGGCATCAACCCCAGACAAATTCTGGAAGTTTTCAATCAACAAGTGGAACAGGAAGTCCGTCAAGGCAAAATAATTCAAATCGAAGGACGACAATTGCTTATGAATATCATGTCATTGTGCGTTTATCCGTTTGCGGCAAAGCCAATTGTAAAAACGATGATGCAAATGGATGAGAAAACTTTTAATCAAATGATGATGAATAGAAGAGAAGGGATATACCAATTTATTATCAAAGCTATAACACCATAGTTATGTGGAAGTCATTCATATACCTGATTGTTTTACTGCCAGGGATTTTATTAGCTCAAAATCAACTTACTATTGAACAGTGCTACGAAATGGCGCGGAACAACTATCCGCTGATCAAGCAAAAAGAGCTCATTGAACAGAGTAAAGAATTTTCTATTGCCAATGTTGGATCAGGATACTTACCGCAGATTTCAATCAATGCCCAGGCTACGTATCAATCGGATGTTACTTCCGTGCCAGTTTCAATACCTGGCTTTACTATTGAAACATTGTCAAAAGACCAGTACAAGGTTTATGGCGAACTGAGTCAATCATTGTATGATGGAGGATCTATTAAGAATCAAAAGGCAATTGCCGAAACTAATGCCCGCGTTGAAGATCAAAGACTGGAAATTGATTTATACAAAATCAGGGAACGGATTAACCAACTTTATTTTGGGGTACTCTTGGTAGATGAACAACTAAAGCAAATAGATCTACTAAGGAAAGACTTACAAACGAACATTGCCCGTGCTGAATCAGCATTACGCAATGGTACGGCGTACAAAATGACTGTCGATTTACTACAGGCAGAATTCTTAAAAGTTACTCAACGAACCATTGAGGCTCAGGCCATGAGACAGACCTATCTGGAAATGCTTGGGTATTTTATCAATCAACAATTGGATGAATCAACACAACTGGCAAAACCGATTGTCCTTTCATTTGACGATCAGCCTCAGCTAACGAGACCTGAGTTGAACCTATTCAACTATCAGTCTGAAATGTTGGGCGCACAATATCAATTGGGCAAAACGAAAACAATGCCACGAGTAGGTCTTTTTTTTCAGGGAGGTTATGGCAAACCAGCACTGAATCAGTTATTAAATGAATTCGATACTTATTACATAGGAGGAATCAGATTGAACTGGTCTTTATCCGGCTTTTATAATTCTAAAAGAGACAAGCAATTATTTGATATCAATTTGCAGCAGGTAAATGCCCAAAAGGAAGCGTTTGTGTTCAATACCAATTTGGCGACCAACCAACAAAAGGGGGAGCTCACAAAGCTGCAGAAGCTCATTGAAGTAGATGATCAAATTATAGAATTGAGAACACGAATTAAAATAACAGCGGAAGTGCAACAGGAGAATGGCGTTATTACCACCAATGATTATTTGCGTGAACTGAATGCAGAAGATCAGGCAAAGCAAAACAGATTGCTACATGAAATGCAAATGCTCATGGCTTTGTATGCCTATCAAAACACAATTGGAAATTAACTTTATAAAATAGATATAGTATGGGACTAAGATCATACAAAATACTACTGGCCGGATTGTCCATTTTAGGAGCATGCAGCAATGGCGACAACGAGTTCGATGCCACTGGTAATTTTGAGGCGGAGGAAGTAATCATTTCTTCTGAAGCATCAGGGAAAATTATTCAATTCAACGTGGAAGAAGGGCAGATTTTGAAGAAGGGTGAAACTGTTGGATATATTGACACTCTGCAATTGCATTTGAGAAAAAAGCAATTAAGATCTTCCGTTAATGCAGTGCTCGCCAGACAGCCCAATGCGTCAACCCAATTGGCAACCATTCAGGAGCAACTGACTACGGCAAAAAAGGAAAGGGATAGGTTTGAGAGATTACTAAAAGACGATGCCGCAACGCAAAAACAGGTAGACGACCTCAATGCTCAAATCGCTTTGCTTCAAAAGCAATACAACGCGCTTCAGTCATCTTTGAATACAACCAATCAGTCTCTTCAAAGCGAAGCGGTTCCTATTAAAATCCAAATGGAGCAAGTGGAGGATATGATTCAGAAATCCGTAATTACCAATCCGATTGCTGGTACCGTTCTGGTAAAGTATGCGGAGCAGAATGAAGTGACCGGACCCGGAAAAGGCTTGTACAAAATTGCAGATCTTTCGACTATCATTTTACGAGCATACATTTCAGGCAATCAATTGTCTGCTGTAAAATTAGGGCAGAAGGCAGAAGTAATGGTAGACGATCTGAATGAGGCTTCCAAAAAGTACGAAGGTGAAATCGTGTGGATCTCAGACAAAGCAGAGTTTACCCCGAAAACCATTCAAACCAAGGAAGAGCGGGCTAACCTCGTCTACGCAGTAAAAATTAAAGTAAAGAATGATGGCTCCCTAAAAATTGGCATGTACGGGGAAGTAAAATTTTAGCCATGGGAGAAGCCGTTAAAGCAGAAAGGATTTACAAATCGTTTCAATCAGACAAGACAAAGATTGAAGCATTGAATGAAATCTCCTTTTCAGTAGGTACTGGAGAATTATTTGGTCTAATCGGCCCAGATGGAGCCGGAAAAACTACGCTCTTTAGAATATTGACTACACTGTTATTAGCCGATCAGGGTGATGCCTGGGTTGATGGTCTTGAAGTAGTCAGTCAATACAAAGAAATAAGGAAACGAGTTGGGTACATGCCCGGTAAGTTTTCGTTGTATCAAGACCTTACTGTGGAAGAAAACATTTCCTTCTTCGCCACCTTGTTTGACACCACTTTGAAAGAAAACTATGATTTAGTTAAAGACATTTATGTTCAGATAGAGCCATTCAAAAATCGCAGGGCGGGCGCACTGTCGGGAGGGATGAAGCAGAAGCTGGCCTTAAGTTGTGCGCTTATACATAAGCCAAGTGTATTGTTTTTGGACGAACCGACTACCGGTGTTGATGCCGTGTCGCGAAGGGAGTTTTGGGAATTGCTAAGAAATCTTCAAGCTCAGGGAATTACCATAGTGGTATCTACACCTTACATGGATGAAGCCAGTTTGTGTGACCGGGTGGCATTAATACAGGATGGGAAAATCATGGACATTGACACGCCAAAAGGCATTACTGCTAAATTCAATAAGTCACTCTGGGCTGCGCGCTCTAATGACATGTACAAATTAATGAATGACTTGAGGGCAGATGAGCGAATTAATACTTGTTATCGTTTTGGGCAATTTCATCACGTCACTTTTAATGAAATGGATCATGAGATTAAAATAATCGCGGATCAACTCATCTCAAGGGGACATGCTGATTTAAGAATTCAAAAAATAGATCCAACAATCGAAGATTGTTTTATGGCCCTGATGAATGAATAGAGAGGCTTCCATATCTGTAGTAGACCTAACTAAACGCTTTGGCAGTTTTACGGCTGTGGATGCCATTTCATTTGATGTGAAGAAAGGAGAGATATTTGGATTTTTAGGAGCTAATGGAGCAGGGAAGACCACTGCGATGCGTATGCTCTGTGGACTTTCAATGCCGACCAGCGGAAAAGCGGTAGTAGCAGGGTTTGATTTATATAAAGAGTCAGAGAAAATAAAGAAGAGCATTGGCTACATGAGTCAAAAGTTCTCTTTGTATGAGGACTTGACAGTGAGAGAAAACAATCGATTTTATGGCGGCATATATGGACTTACCGATGAACAAATAAAGGAAAAGACAGCCTTCATGCTGGAGCATCTAAAATTGGAAAGCAAAGCAGACACTTTAGTAAAAGCCTTGCCGTTGGGCTGGAAGCAAAAACTTTCATTCTCGGTAGCCATGATTCATGACCCGCAGATTGTCTTCCTTGATGAACCTACCGGAGGTGTGGATCCCATCACGAGAAGGGAATTTTGGACCATGATCTACGAGGCTGCTCATCGGGGCACTACTGTTTTTGTGACCACCCATTATATGGATGAGGCCGAGTATTGCGATCGTGTTTCTATCATGGTGGACGGGAAGATAGAAGCGATGGATACGCCGGCTGAGTTAGCTAAACAATTTAATGCAAAGGGAATGGGGGATGTATTTGTGCAATTGGCAAGGACAGCTAAAAGAAGTGATAACTAACAGGTGAAACAATTCTTATACTTCATACGAAAGGAATTTTATCATCTGCTTCGGGACAGGCGAACCTTATTTATCCTTTTTGGAATGCCGGTAATGCAGATTCTAATTTTTGGATTTGCATTAACCAACGAAGTAAAAAATTCACGCATCGCTATTCTGGACAACTCAAAAGATGAAGCAACCAGTCGGATTATTCATCAATTCGAGGCAAGCAGATACTTTGATATAGTAGAAAATTTAAATTTTTACGCTGAACTGGAACCAACTTTTCAGAAAGGACAGATTAGGTTGGCAGTAGTATTTCCAGAGCAGTTTCAGGAAAGCCTATTGCACACCAATTCGGCATCCATACAATTAATTGCAGACGCTACAGATCCTAATGTGGCCAACACCTTGACCACTTATGCTACTGCTATCATCATGGATTATCAAAGCAGCATGGAGGAAACACAAGACTTTCCTTATACTATCAATACAGAAATGCGCATGTTATACAATCCACAGCTCAAAGGCTCTTATAATTTTGTGCCTGGGGTGATGGCCATGGTGCTTATGCTGGTTGGCGCCATGATGACCTCCATCTCAATCGTGCGCGAAAAGGAATTGGGTACAATGGAAGTGATTTTAGTCTCTCCGATTGTACCAATCCGAGTAATCATCGCTAAAATGATTCCCTACTTGTTTCTTTCGATGGTTAACATTGCGAGTATTCTATTGCTCAGTGTATATGTGCTCGATGTGCCCATTCAGGGTAGCCTTACCTTATTGGTGTTTGAATGTTTCTTGTTCACGCTTACCGCCTTGGCGCTGGGACTTTTGATCTCCAGTATTTCGGGCTCGCAACAGGTGGCCATGCTTATTTCATTGATGGGATTATTTCTTCCTACTATCATGTTCAGTGGCTTTATGTTTCCGGTTGAAAATATGCCCATACCCCTTCAGGTGATTTCCAACCTGGTACCCGCCAAATGGTTTTACTACATCGTGAAAGATATCATGATCAAAGGAACAGGATTCCAGACAGTGTGGATGGATACGCTCATTTTGGCAGGAATGCTGATCGTATTGCTTGTAGTAAGTCTAAAGAAATTTAAAGTGCGCTTAGAATGAGAACACTTCGCATTTTACTGGAAAAGGAATTTCGGCAGATTTTCAGAAATCCAGCCATTCTCAGGCTGATTTTTATGATGCCTACGGTGCAATTATTGATTCTGCCATTGGCAGCTGACTATGAAGTGAAGGATATCAATATTGCTGTGGTTGATCAGGATAGAAGTTCTTACTCAAGACAATTGACCGAGAAAATTTCTGCATCCACTTATTTTAATTTGGTAAACTATACTTCTTCATATGATGAGGCACTTGGTAATATCGAAAAAGATGAAGCAGATGTGGCGCTTCAAATTCCAGCATCTTTTGAAAAGGAAATAGTAAAGGAAAATGAGGCAAAACTATTCATGGCGCTCAATGCGATCAATGGAGTTAAAGCCAATCTGGGCGGAGTGTATCTGCGCAATATCATCAACAACTTCAATGATGATGTAAGATTAGAATGGGTTCAACTTCCGAGATTAAATCCACAGCCCATGATCAAAGTTTCGGCTATCAACTGGTTTAATCCTATGCTGAATTATCAATTCTTTATGGTGCCGGGTATACTTGTAATTTTAGTTACCATGGTAGGCTCATTTCTATCAGCTTTAAATATTGTCAAGGAAAAGGAAATTGGAACGATAGAACAAATTAATGTTACGCCCATTCGCAAGCATCAATTTATTTTGGGCAAGCTCATTCCATTTTGGGTATTGGGATTAGTCGTATTAACCATTGGTATGTTGCTGGCAAGAATTTTCTACGGGATCATTCCGGAAGGTAGTCTCTTCACCATATATATTTTTGCAGTGGTCTACCTGTTGTCTGTCTTGGGTTTAGGCCTATTGATTTCTACCTATACAGAAACACAACAACAAGCTATGCTCATCTCATTTTTTATTATGATGATTTTTATTTTGTTGGGAGGACTTTACACATCGATTGATAGCATGCCGCAATGGGCACAAATATTTACCAAGTTTAATCCGGTCACTTATTTTATAGAGGTGATGAGAATGGTCGTGCTGAAGGGAAGTAGTCTTTTTGACATACGGTTTCACCTGCTTATCGTAGCTATCTTTGGTGTTGTACTCAACGGATGGGCCGTAGTCAACTATAAAAAAAGAAGCTAATCATTGTTCACTTTTGTGAATTGAAGTGTTCACTTTTCAACACTTTTTCTGAATTGAAATTTTCAAATCTGCGATTGCAGTGTGTGTGGTCGCATTCAAGTTCCTATTTTATTTTTGAACGGTTTTTGTGAGTAATAAGATAAATCGAAATCGCATGAGCAGAGGGGCTGCCCTTTTTTTGGCATTTATCTTAATCTTCACTTTCCCAATTTGGATTGGACTGTTGGCCGGAGGCTTTGGTTTAATGGTAGGGATTTTTGGAGGGATCTTTGGAATAATTGGAAGCATCATTGGTGCCATTTTCAACGTCATTGGCTCGGTGTTTAGTGCCATTTTTGGCGCATTCGATTGGGGCTGGAGCGGTACTCCTATTTTTCATTCGCACTTGCATATGAATAGATATGCATTCCTTGCTTTCATTATCGTCATCGCCCTTATCATCAGTAAGAAAAGGCAGCGATCTTAGTTTATTTAAGCTCTGATTTGAATCCTTTGATTTGATTGCGAAGGGCATCCAACCAAGTGACGTCTGCATCCCATTTGGTACCCAGAAAAACATTTCCAGATTCAAGGTGCTTGAGATAAAACTTATAAATGGGCGTTTCTGCAGAAAGCGTTTTTAATTTAATTTCTCCATTTGGATAAGTAACTGAAGTAATAGCACTTTCACTGGAAGGAGTTTGATAGCCCAAAATATCTTTCGCTATTGCCCCTTCCGTATGCAGGTAGTGAAGTATATAGTGGAATCCTTTGTTGCGCAATTCTCTTTTATCCAACCCAGGTTCTACCATTCCATATTGAAAAGGGTAGTTATCTTTAAAAAAATTGACAAGGAGTGTATCCTTATTAGCTTCCTTGAACCAGGGTACTGCCAGTCGATCTACCTTTAAGTCGATGGCAAAAAAATCAGATCGTCTACCCTCAATGATTTTAGTAGGAAAATTCCTTTCGGGATAACTGTTGATGAGCAGATTCTTAATTGGTTGATTATTAACGGCTGTTCGATAGATGGTCTGCAAGGCGTCATTAGGATTGGCACTGACAACCGACCAGGCAGGTTGTCCTTCATTTACAAAGTCTTGCTTTCCGTTGAATGGTGTAATGGTAAAAGAATATTTGTTTTCTGACTGGATAATAAGAATGATAAAATCAATTTCACGCTTAATCAAGTAATCCATGATTTTGTCTGTTACTTCTAAGCCGGCGAATACCAATTCTTTCTTGAAGTAAGCAACTGCATCAATTCCGGTATTTTGAAATGTCTTCTGAATTAATTCGAGGGCTTCATCATTTATCCCAGAATTGTAGAACACACAAGATCTTTTGGCCAGCAACTGGTCAGGAACATTATCCGTTAATGCGAGTTTTGAATAGATGGGGTCAACTGAGTGCTGCCCAGGTGCAGTAAAAGAAACCAGCAAAAGACCGACTAAAACAAAAAATCTCATTTATAAAATGGTAATACAATTAAACGCACCTGCGAAGATACTATTGTAATACAAAAGCCTACAATCCAATATAAAAACCAGTTTCATCCATTTTAATGGGAAAGGTATCAAGATCTCTGGATCGTTCGGCGCTTTCTCGGCCTGTCTTTAGCTGGAAACGATATCCGTGCCAGGGACAAATTACTTCTCCCAGATAGTTAATGTTTCCTTTGCTCAGGGATTCTCCATTATGGCTGCATTTATCTTCTACTGCATAAAATTGATTTTCGACACGTGCAAGACAAATTTTTTTTTGATTTACAATTAATAGCTTAGTTGTACCAGGTTGTAATCTCACCATGGCTTCAGAAGAGTCTGAGAAGATCTTAACCCATTGCATAATCAACTAATGTGAGTGTTTATATTTTTATAAGTTGATCAAAATTACCTAACCACATGAAGAAAATCTACATCATCCTGCTCATGGCGTTTGTCACTGCAGGT
>DATCZR010000238.1:0-3260 GCA_036525835.1 Cyclobacteriaceae bacterium | reverse complement strand
AGTTTGAAGCAGGAACATGCGACTTGTACAGGCGTGGTAAATCCTGGCTATGTTACCCTTTATATTCCACCCCAGCATCGGCACTACTGGTCGCCACAATTGAATCTGACATTTGAAGAAACTGGAAGGGGTAGTTTAATTCGAGGACTCTATGGACCTCGGCCAGTAGTGTGGACCATGTTTGTCTTCTTCTATTCCATCATCGGGTTGGCTGTTTTGTTCATTGGCATTTTGGGTTTTTCACTGTGGATGTTAGGTAAGCCAGCTACCATATTGTGGTTAGTGCCAATATTGATTTTGGTTTTCCTAAGCCTTTACCTGGTGTCCCACTTTGGCCAAAAATTGGGAGAGAAACAAATGATCACATTACATAAATTCCTGGTCAATTGCACCAATCTTGAAATCTGAGTTGCCAGTGATTTTAAAAATAGGGTATGATTCTTAAGCCAAGCGCGCTGTTTACCGATTCACGATGACGCCATCTTCAACACCGCATCAATAAACCGATCCAGGTCTTTGGTCGTGGTGTATACATGTGGCGTCACACGCACAGCATTGATATTTTCCCACTTGATACCTACGGTATGTATTTGATAGTCGTTCATGAGTTTGTTGGCAGTATCTGCCACGTCCATGCCGTCAATGCTAAACGTTCCTATGGCGCAGCTGTAGGCCGGGTTCATGGATACGTGGATCTTCACCCTTGGATTAGTGGAGACCGCTTCGCACCAATACCTTTTCAGGTAATGCAATCTTTCCTGTTTGCGCTTTCTGCCGATGGCGTGGTGAAAATCCACGGCCTGACCAATGGCCATTTCGGGTGCAAAAGAGCGCGTGCCCAAGGCTTCGAATTTATGGATGTCCCTACTTAGTGGTTTATCAATTGGAAATATGGGCCACGTTTTTTCAATATTTTCTTTTTTGATGTACAGCATGCCGGTACCAAAAGGTGCGCACAGCCACTTGTGCAAACTGGTTCCCAGGTAATCGCAATTGAAATCGGTAATCTGGTAATCGAGATGCGCAAATGTGTGAGCGGCATCCACGATGGTGGTGAGGCCACGCTTGCGGGCTTCTGCACAGAGCTTGGACACGGGCATAATTTGACCCGTCCAATTGATGATGTGGGTGAGGTGCCAAATTTTTGTTTTAGAGGTGGTGGCATCTACAAATGATTTGATAAAGGTTTCATCATTTTCTATGGGCAGCTCCAGGTTAATCCAATTGATCTTTATTCCATGTCGGAGCTCTCGCTGCTTCCAGGCATGGATCATATTCGGGTAATCCTGCTTTGTCATGACAATCTCATCGCCCGCTTCCAAGTCTATTCCCCAGGTCACCGTGGCCAGGGCTTCCGTGGTGTTGCGTTGTATGGCAATCGTTTCCGGTACCACGCCCGCCAGGTCTGCCAACTTACCGCGCACAGGCTCACGACCCTTGTCTAATATCCGCCACATATAGTAGGAGGGAGCTTCATTACTCAGGTGGTAGTATCTATCCACCGCATCCTGTACCACTTTAGGCTGTGGGCTCACCCCGCCATTATTTAAATTCAAAATGTTGGGCGAAACGGTGTAGGCCTGGGCCATTCGTGCCCATAATTCATCTTCGAAAACAGCATCGGCAGGACTAAAAGTATTGAGCTCCGCTAATGACTCGGCTACCCGATTGGCCGTTGCTTTTATGGCGAAGGGCATGATAGTGAAAGCACCAATGGCTGCTGCGGATTTTTGCAGGAATAATCTACGTGACTTCATATCGAGGATTTTTTTACTATCTCTAGTTACTAAAATCCTGAGTCATTTTTGAGAATGGGAGGACATTGCAAAAAGATTATTAGTCAAAATACCTAATATCGCTGGCGATAAATAAAGATTCTTTCTTTATAATCCGACTGCTTGCCACAGCAAGCTAGCCATACCGAAAAGTCACAATAAGGTCGGTGACCTACGCTTTAAAAAGTTACTGACCAACTGTTGAATTAGATCAAATATGATTTTGATCATTGCTATTAGGCGAATCAAGTGACAGTTTTGACCATCTAATAGCTGATTCAGTTGAAAACATCTAGAATATTTTCGTTGCAGGAACTTACCCAGGAGAAGGTGTCACATGAACTGGAGGCCATTGTCAGGGAGATGAAGGAGGCCGAAAATCTGTTCGCCCCACAGTTGGCCATGCTTCACGATAATTTTAAACTTAGCGGTACCAATTTGATCCATTACCTGGTCATGCGTAGCAATGAAATCCGAGAATCCCAGGAATACCTTCACCATTTGGGCTTGTCTTCGTTGACCAACTCGGAAAGTCATACGATGAGTCATTTATTCAAGGTCCTTCATTGGCTCAATTTGCAACAGGATCGGGCGAGAATAAATCCGCCAGCCTGTAATTTCGAAACAGCCGCCAAACTAAGACAAATGCATGCGGAACAATTGTTGGGATTTTTCCCTGCACGCGAAAGACCGCACATTATGGTCACGTTTTCATCAGAACTGATGCAACACCGGATGCTGGTGGAGGAAATGCTCAAAGAAGGCATGTCGGTAGTACGGATCAATTGCGCGCACGACAGTCCGGTTGAGTGGTTGAGTATGATACAGCTGCTTAAAAATGCGGTGGCCAAAACGGGTAAGAATTGCAAAGTTTATATGGACCTGGGCGGACCTAAAATCAGAATCAAAAAAATGGCCGCCCGTCAAAAACATGAGAACAAGAAACTTCCTGTGTTGGAAGGTACCGAACTTATTATTTGTGCTGCTCCGGAGGCGATCACCTCTATCAAACGAAAAAGACGCGATCACTATGATGTGCTGTTTGTAGAACCGGGTGAGATTATTTCAATGATCAGGTTGGGTGAACGTATTTATTTTGATGATGGTAAATTTGAAGCCAAGGTCATAGAATGCACTGACAAATATGCGGTGGTGAGAATTGTAAGGATATCTACGGGCAAACCTTTTCTTAAACCGGAGAAGGGTATTAATCTTCCGGATTCTGAATTGAAAATTGCCGCCCTTACGGAAGAAGATAAAGCCAACATCCCTTTTATTTGTAAGCATGCGGATATGGTAGGGTATTCGTTCGTGAGCCACCCGGAAGACATTGCGCAGCTGCGGCATGAAATAGGTAAATATGCAACCCGCCATAAGCCCTCCATTGTGTTGAAAATTGAACGCCTGACTGCCATTCAAAATCTGCCGGCCCTACTCATGGAAGGCATGAAGGATGAAGCGTTAGGGGTGATGATAGCCCGTGGC
>DATCZR010000237.1:0-10330 GCA_036525835.1 Cyclobacteriaceae bacterium | reverse complement strand
ATTGGAAATTACTACTCTCCCCTCTTCAGGCACTATCGTGCCTCCATTCAATTCGCCATACGAGGCCAACGCTGCGTTAGTGTGACTGGGCATATCTATTTCTGGCACGATGGTGATGAGCCGGCTGGCCGCATAAGCTACGATGTCTTTGTATTCGTCCTGCGTATAATAGCCACCTTTGCCTCCACCTACCTGTGTGCTGCCACCATGCAACGCCAGGTTGGGCCACGATTTGATTTCTATTCGCCAGCCCTGATCATCGCTCAGATGCAGGTGCAGAATATTGATTTTATAATAACTGATCAGATCGATGTAACGCTTCACATCATCTACAGAAAAGAAATGACGGGCGACATCCAACATGGCCCCACGCCAGCCATAACGAGGTGTATCTCTGATTGTGCCTGTTGGAATTTGATAAGTCGTATTTGGATTACCAAAAGGAACCAATTGCACCAAAGTTTGCACACCATAAAATGCACCTCTTGTTGTAGGCGCATGAATGGTGATGAGTTTGGGATTGATGGTGAGGACGTACGCTTCTTCACTGCCCCAGTCGTCACGGTCTTCGGTGATTAACAAAATTCCTGCACCTGGTTCTTCGTCAACGACCTCAATGGCATTGGTGAAACCGGTGGCCAGGTTGAGTTGTGAAGCCAGACGTTGTGCCACAGACACCATTCCATCTTCTCCATCCATGGTGTAGATGATCGTTGACTTATTGAGTTCAAATGCTTTGCCTGTAGCCGTGACGGAAACTGGCCGGGGAATAATATTTTCCGCTTCGAGATCGGTAGGTGGTGAAGAGGTACAACCTGGAAATAGAGTACATGAGATAATGGCGAAGCCAGCAATTACTTTCATCCGTATTGTGTTCATAAAACCTTTTAGCCTAAATCAAAAGCCAAAACTATCAAACTTTGGGCGTATTTTTGCGCTCCATGGCTGCCACTCAGCATAGCGATACCATTGTAGCGTTGGCCACTCCGCAAGGAATTGGCGCCATCGCTGTGATCCGGCTATCCGGTGATGATGCGGTAGCCATTACGCAGTCGGTCTTCAAGGGCAAGGACCTGCGCGAGCAACCCTCACATACCATTCACTTTGGCACCATCCGCGATGAAGATCGCATCATCGATGAAGTGCTGGTCTCTGTATTCAAGGCACCCAACTCCTTTACAACCGAAAATGCCGTTGAGATTTCCTGTCATGGCTCCCCATTGATTGTCAAAGAGATCATCAAAGTATTATTGAAGCAAGGCGCACGGCTGGCTGCACCGGGCGAGTTCACCAAGCGTGCCTTCCTGCATGGCCGTTTTGATCTGGCGCAGGCCGAAGCGGTAGCCGACCTTATCAATGCCGAAACCGACAACGCCCGTCAGGCCGCTCTCAACCAGATGCGCGGTGGATTTTCCAAAGAGATCGACCACCTGCGCGAAGAACTCATTCACTTTGCTTCGCTCATTGAACTCGAACTGGATTTCGGAGAAGAAGATGTGGAGTTTGCCAAACGCAGCGACCTCAAGAAACTTATTTACCAGATACAGGGATACCTTACTTCGCTGATCAAATCGTTTGACCAAGGCAACGTGATTAAGAACGGAGTGCCTACCGTAATTGCGGGCAAGCCCAACGCGGGTAAGTCTACCCTGCTCAATGTGTTGCTAAATGAAGACAAAGCCATTGTCTCCGACATTGCCGGCACTACCCGCGACAGCATTGAAGATGAGATTGTGATTGGCGGCATCAACTTCCGGTTCATTGACACGGCCGGGCTGCGCGAAACACAGGATGTGATTGAAGCCATGGGCGTGGAGCGCACCCGTGACAAGATGAAGAAAGCCTCGCTCATCATTTACCTGGTGGATCTGGGCAATACTTCACTGCAAGAAATTGAAAGCGAAATCAAAACGCTCAATGAGTTGGGCATACCTTACATAAAGGTCGGCAACAAACTCGACAAGGCAGATACCACTTTGGTGGACAAGCTGAAAAAAGAAGGATTCATCTTTATCGCTGCCAAGCACAAGGAGCACATTGAAGAACTGAAAGAAAAGATTATCTCTCTCTTTGAAATACAGGATGTAAAAACCGGAGACGTGATGGTGACCAACCTGCGCCACTACCAGAACTTGGTACAAACCAATAAATCGCTGAATCGCGTGCTGGAAGGCATGGACAAAAGTGTGACAGGAGATTTCCTGGCCATGGACATCCGGCAGTCGCTGCATTATCTGGGCGAGATCACCGGCAGCATCACTACCGAAGATCTGTTGGAGAACATTTTCAGCAAGTTTTGTATCGGGAAGTAACCTATGAACAATGTAGCCAAGTTTGGCTATTGGCGTACGACAAGTCGAAAGACCTTACTTCACTAAAAAATTAAAAAATACAAAGGCAACCCTGTACCAATACCTGACAAGGTGATGACCCTAAACAAGAATATGAAGTCATATAGGATAAGTCGGTTATTACTGCGGCAATCCAACATTGAATGAATTGTTTGCCTGTGATAAACGATTAAAAAAACCGGTGAAGGTTTCATTTTTATCGTTTATCTTTCAAGCCTATTGTACCTGACATAGCCATGATCATCAGCCCTACTGCCAGCAAGCTGGCCATCCTTTCAATACTGAGCATTCTACTCTTGATTTCCGGTTGTAATTCCGGCAATACACCGATACCTTTTCCACATGAGCAATCGGAATTCGAAGAACCTGTAAGCGAACCCCTTGTGTTCAGCGAACCGAGACCCATGAATCTGGTTGCTACAACCCCTGAAAATTCAGTTGCTCCCACCGTTAAGAAAATAGATATCAATACATTTCCTTCCAAACCGTTTTATCCGGATAGGTTCTTACCAATTAAGTACCCCGTTAAAACATCATCTTTTAATTTCTCTTCTTTGCGCGATTCAGTTTTCAACTGGGATGAAATTCCTTTTACTCCACTGAAAGTGCAAACCTCGGTCATAAAACCACCTCGAATTGTGAAAGCAGGTCTTCCAAGACCCATTAAAAATGCTGCACTGGGAATTTTTGAATTCAACGAGGATCAAGGACTACCTGGAGCCATTGTATTGAGCTTGATGGAAGACAGTCATGGCATGCTTTGGTTGGCTACCGATAAAGGATTATGCCGATTTGACGGAGAGTATTTTGAAATTTATTCCTTCATCGAATCCATTTTTACCGGGGCACAGGCAACCGTGTCAAAAATTATTGAAGACCCGCAGGGAAGAATCTGGATCAATACCGATTTAAGGGGCATCTATGTGTTGGATACCAGGTCTGGTATCGTTAGTAACTTCTTCATTCCAAATTCACCACTCAATATTAATAATGAAATGATCCTGGATAGCCAGGGTTTAGTCTGGACCGGAAATAACAGCAGTGGAATTTATGTCATTGACCCAGCTAACTTTTCCGCTAAAATAATAAGTCCAAATAACGTAAAGCGTATCGGAGATGGACGACAATTACTGGAAGATACGCAAGGTAGGCTATGGCTGCGTCAATCAAGAGCCGGACTGCGAATCATCAATCGAAAAAACGGCAGCATAAGCTTTCTTAATCAAGATACAGGCTTGTCTTCCAATATCATTACAGGACTGTTCGAAGATCAACAAAATAGAATATGGGTAAGCACCATAGAAGGAATTGATGTTATTGATGCTGAAAATAACCTTGTAAGGCACCTGGGCAAAGCGCAAGGAATTAATGAAGTTGTCAATCACTTTGTCGATGACGAGCAGGGCAATATCTGGATGTCGACAGACGGTGGCCTATACGTTTACCAGGAAGGGGCTGAAAAAATAAGACAGATCGATGTGAGTCAAGGACTTAGCAACAATAGGGCAATAACTCTTTTCAAAGACAGCAAGGGACAAATGTGGATAGCCACAAGCGGAGGCCTAAACATGATAGACACTAAAGGCATCATGCCCACTTACCTCACCGAAAAAGATGGTCTGGGAAGCGGAGAGGTTTGGAGTTTTTTAAAGGATGAGCAAGATCGATTGTGGATTGGCACCATCCTGGGTGTAGATATATACAATCCAGCAAACCATACCATTCAGTCTTTCGTCAATGACCACCTGCTAAGAAAAGGGCCTACCGTGTCATATGATTTCATTCCTTCAAAAAATGGAAAAATCTTAATATTCGCACGTGGTTCCGGATTCATCATTATGGATCCTAAAGCGGGAAATTCAACCCATATTACGCGGCAACAAGGATTGACGAATACCTTCCCTGCCAGTTTCATGGAAGATCAAACAGGTAAAATATGGACAGGCTCATTTGGCAGGCAAGGCATAGAAATCATTGACTTAGAGAAAAATACATTTACCCACATTAAAGATGAAAATGGATTGAAAGGCAACATCGTATGGGAGATGAAAGAGATCAATCCCCGTGTGATACTGGTATCCACGGACAGTGCCTTAAATATTATCAATCCTATAGACGGTACCATTAGTTATCTGATGCAAGGGGATGAAGTAAGGAAACTAAGCGGGGCCTCCATTATCGTAGATAAAGAGGGGAAGATTTGGGTAAGCGAGCGAGAAGGCATATTGATACTGGATGAAAAAAATAAACGTCTCACAACTTTCCGACCCAACAATGGGCTTGTTGCCCCTGATGTCTACACCCTCTACCAACACAATGACATAATCTACGCGGGCACTGGCAATGGACTGACCGTTTTCAATCCAAAAGAATCCGAAGCGTCTTCCCCCACCGTTGACTTCAACTGGGACTTCAAATCCTATAGCAAATACCAGGGTATGCTCTATAATAATTACAATGCCAATGGAGCCATTTACTTTGCAAATAAATTCTGGTGGGGAATTGAAGATAAAGCCCTAACCGTAACTGATAAGCCCAAATTTGAAACCGACAGCTCAAACACCTTTATCAGCGGAATAACGATTACAGATGTTGATCCAAGTTTTTATGACCCTTCGTGGATCCAAAATAATAAGGTCATTGGTGACACTGTATGGAATGAACAAAAAGACACTCTTTTTTTAAAGAAGGATCTTCGGATAAACAGCAGATGGCTAAGCAGCAATAAAATTACATGGGATACCCTAGCTGGCCATTATAATTTACCCACCAATCTTAAAATACCTTTTGGTCTTAATTATGTAAGTTTTCGGTTCAGCGGATTGCAGCTTAGTAACCGGGACAAGACAAGATACCGTTACATCCTGGAAGGTATTGATGAAAATTGGAGTCCAATCACCGCCGCCTCCTACAGCAAAAATTATAGAGACTTACCCGCCGGAAATTACACTTTCAAAGTGGCCAGTAAAGGATTCAATGGAGACTGGAGCCAACCTGCTGCTTTTTCTTTCGCCATCCTCCCACCCTGGTACACCACCTGGTATGCCTACCTCCTCTATGTAGGTATATTTAGTTTATTGGTATGGAGTATTGTGCAATACCGATCCAAGCAGTTGATGAAGGAAAACCTCATTCTGGAGAAACGAGTAGATCACCGCACCCAACAACTCAATCAATCCATAGAAGATTTAAAAGCCACGCAGTCGCAACTGATTCAGTCGGAGAAGATGGCTTCTTTGGGAGAATTGACTGCCGGCATCGCTCATGAAATTCAAAATCCATTGAATTTTGTTAACAACTTTTCTGAAGTAAACGTGGAGTTGTTGAAAGAACTCACGGATGGGCCTTTAAACCATTTAACACAAGAAGACAGAAAAGAAGCGGCTATTATCGTTAGCGACTTGAGCCAGAATCTGGAGAAAATTGCTCATCATGGAAAGCGTGCAGACGCCATCGTCAAAAGTATGCTTCAACATTCGCGAAGCAGCAGTGGTAAAAAAGAACTGACAGATATCAACGCCTTAACCGATGAATATTTAAGGTTGGCTTATCATGGATTACGTGCCAAGGACAAGTCGTTTAATGCGATCATGAAAACTGATTTTGATGAGCGTATCGAAAAGGTTAACATCATCTCTCAGGATATTGGCCGTGTCGTATTGAATTTGATCACGAATGCGTTTTACTCGGTTGCCGAAAAGAAAAAACAATTGCAAAATGACTATGAGCCTACCGTCTCCGTATCTACCAGAAAATCTGAATCACACATTGAAATAGCTGTAAAGGACAATGGCAATGGCATCCCTCAGTCTATCATGGATAAAATTTTTCAACCCTTTTTTACCACCAAACCTGCCGGGCAAGGCACGGGGCTGGGGTTGTCCATGAGTTACGACATCATCAAAACCCATGGTGGAGAATTGAAGGTGATGACGAAGGAAGGTGAAGAAACTGTATTTATTATTCAATTGCCGATTTAGTGTTGAAAAAGACTTTGAGACTACAGGGGTTAGTCAGTTATTCTTATCATAGGCGAACTGTGAATTATATATTGACAGGATTATACTATAGGCGGTACTTCTAGTGCAGAGTCCCAGCCTTCGGCAGTCAAGACTAAAGGAGCCGCTGCGGGGAATATAAGTTATAAAACTTAAGCCAGAGCTCAGGGTGACAAAACAAGCCCTGTCAGTCAAAGCCTGTCGAAGACTGACTTGTCGACTGCCGGCAAGCAGGAAGACTGAACCTAACCAGACTCCACAAAAAAATAGCTATATTTCATTACATAAACCTAAACTAATCAACTTATGGACGCTAAAAAACGCTTGATGGCAACGCTTGCAGGCTTTGTCGTTATTTTCCTTTTGGGATGGCTGTTGTACGGTATGTTGTTGATGGATTTCTTTATGAGCAATACCGGAACAGCTACCGGTGTGCAACGAGACGAATCGGAGATGGTGTGGTGGGCCCTGGCCTTGGGTAATCTTTGTATGGCCTACCTGCTGGTATACATTTTCGGCAAGTGGGCCAACGTGACCACCTTCAGCGGTGGCTTACAAAACGGAGCCATCATCGGACTCATCATCGGGTTCGCTTTTGATTTGACGATGTATGGCACCTCCAACCTTATGAACCTCACAGCTGCACTCGTTGATCCCCTGGTTACTGCGGTGATGATGGGTGTAACAGGAGGCGTAATTGGTGTGGTACTGGGAAGGAAGTAGTATCAAATGAAGTCAGGTCTGACGACCTGACTTCATTACAATAAGTCTAAGTTTCATCCATAGCTAGCGCGCGTTTATAACGCGTGCTATAAATGAAAAGGTACCTGTCACGCGTTGCACCTGTCTGCCGAAGGCAGAAACGCGCGCCAGCAAGGGTTCTTTTTGATGACCTCATACTTCTTCAACAAAATTCTTTTGTTGCTTTTGCCAGCCATCGGATGAAGGGTTTGGATGTATTCGTCTTTCATGTTTTGGTGCCGACTCTTTAGCATATCAATCCGCTTTCATCTCAATTTGTCATACAAAGAGAACTTGCGAAAAATAACATAGGGCTGGGTGAATTGGCATCGATCTTCAAAGCCAGGTCTTTACGTTTATCAGGGTCAATTACTGAGGCCTTTAACTCTGTATCTGCATGCTGCCAGGCGTCTAAGAATCTATTTCTTGTTTCCTCAGCTTCCTTGGTTTTTGCCTGTGCACTTTGAGCTTCAAAAAGTCCACTCAGTGCAAATCCATTCTTAGGCCAATGCATCAAGTCCTCATTGTAAATTACTTCCGCCTGCGCATAGTCTTTTGTTTGCAGTAGCAAATTGCCCAGGATGTGACGAACTGAAAAAAACCAATCCGGTGGTTCATTATAATTCAGGTTATCTTCGATCGCAATGGCTTCTTTAAGCAATGCTATCGCATCATTGTATTTACCTTCTTTCGCATACAATTCACTCTGTAAAACCTTTGAGGAAATTTTACAGACATCGGTAACTTTATTTATTCCCCAGTTTAGCTGTTCGGCTATCGATGGAGAGCCACTTAGCTCATCTAACTTTCCAAGTTCCTCACGGGCTTGTTCCATTTTGCCCAGATTGGCAAATGCCATACCCCTTGAATAATGCCATATAGCTGTTGGATAAATCAAATCATCTGTTGGCTTCGGCAAGGCCAAAATCTTTTCCCATTGTCCAAACTTTATCAAAACATGATTGGGAATGGTCAAGTAATGTTGAACCATTTCATATCCTGGTTCATGATAATATTTTTTATCCACGAGACTTGCTGTTTTATATGCAGCCTCAATGGCTCGAGCCCCTCTCCCTTCAAATGCAGCCGTGGCTGCAAGAAAATGATAGTTGTGGGGATAATACATTTGTGGGTAGTATCCCTGAGATTTGCACTCGGCAATGTAAATACTGTCAGCTACAACAGCAGCTTCATTGGCTTCAGAACCTGCGTGATAGTCACCGGTATTGATATAAATATGAGATGGCATATGCACCAAATGACCTGCCGAAGGAACCAAAGTTTTTAATCTTTCTGCACTTTCCAATGCTTTTGAAACATCTGCGCTTGCCTCCATGGCATGAAGGTAAAGATGGTTGGCCAATGGATTTTTTGGGTCAATTGAAATTACTCGTTCAAGCAAGGATACAATCTCATCAGTCCACGGTCTTGGCGCTCCACCTTTGCCTTCATAAAAATCCCATGGATGTAAATTCATAGCCGCTTCTGCATATAATGTGGCCAAAAATGAATTATCAGGAAATTGCTGGAATGCCTGTTTCATCGATGAGGTAAAGCCTTCCGCATCCGATACCATCGTGTCCTTTGGGAACTTTATCTGCATAGCCCGGATAAGTGCCCGTTCCCAATCACTTGCATTATCGCTGTAGTGAATCGCCTTTGCAACCGCATTTTTTATTTCATCAACGGCACCCATGTTGTCAACCGAGTTGAAATTCGGGCCCAACACATATGCGATTCCCCAATAACCCATTGCAAAGGTGCTGTCCAGGCGAACTGCCTCCCTGAATGATCGCTCTGCTTCCGCATGATTGAATCCATTGGCCATGATGATTCCCTGGTTGAAGAACATTTGTGAATGCTTTGACTTTGTCGTTACCGGAACAACGTAATCTCCAATGTTTTTCAACACCGGTGCCTCAAAAGATGGTTGGGCTTCTTTGCATCCAAAATTCACAGTAATGAGTGATAGTGAAAGGAAAATAATTTTAACCAAATTCATATGTCGTTGATATATTCAATGTTTGTAAATCTAAAGCAAGCTAGCATTTTTTATCCTGGCGTCCAATAGCGTAAACCCTAGCCTATTATTAATTCCTGAGCGATAAAGATTTTGCAATGTTACAAACACCACTGCAATGGACAAACGCATCTGCCTTGTGTATACTTTAAATCTTGGTGTCCCTGTTGGGTTGAGTTGAACAGCATGATTTTAATAGGCGCCAGAGCCTTTGAAAGCTGCCTGGCACAACTAGACGCTATGGGAATGACGAACCGAAATATGCCATTTTGAGGTGAATTCAGACTTTTAGCTAAACTTTTTCATTTTATTTCGGCTAATTCCAGCAACTCATCCGTTTATACATGGAATTGTAAAAGTTTAACATAAACCAAACAAAACACAATTATGCTACAAAAACCATCAGCAGCATTTATTGCCGCTTCCTGGATAGCTCTGGGAACGGGAATGATCGGATTCATTATTGGTCTTTGGAATGCCAACATGGAATTAAACGAAAAGGGATACTATTTTACCGTTCTCATGTTTGGGCTTTTTTCAGTGATCTCATTGCAGAAAGCCGTTCGCGACAAGCTAGAGGGAATTCCTGTTACAGACACTTACCATGGGTTAAGTTGGTTTAGCACCATCTTGTCCATTGTTCTTCTTGTTGTCGGTCTTTGGAATGCAACTCTCTTAAGAAGTGAGAAAGGTTTTTATGCGTTCTCATTTATTCTCGCGCTCTTTGGAGCCATCACCGTTCAGAAGAATACACGCGATAGCTTGTTGGCTGAACAGCCTTTCGAAAAAAATACCAATTGACATTAATACAGCAGATTAATTATTAGTCAAAGTCGTCAGATCGCTATTTTAATTAACAACCGATCTGACGGCTTTTTTTATCCATTAACTATATACAAAATAAAAAAACATATTTCCTGCAACCTGAACCCAAATTTTCAGTCTTAGTAAAAGTGATTTCTTAGAAAGCATTAATTTCAAAAGCCAAACCCCCAGATATGCTTCTCAACTACCTAAAAATTGCCTTCCGTAATATTATAAGGAACAAGACCTTTAGCCTCATTAATATAATGGGGTTATCTATTGGGCTAATCTCTTTCCTGGGCATAAGTCTTTATGTCATTGATGAATTCTCCTATGACCGGTTTCACGAAAATAGCGATCGCATTTACAGGGCCGTAATCACTGCCGAATTTGATGGACAAACGTTCAAATGGGGT
>DATCZR010000236.1:0-5086 GCA_036525835.1 Cyclobacteriaceae bacterium | reverse complement strand
GAAGCAGGTGTAAAAACCGGCTTGGGCAATGAATGGGTAAAAGTAGGTCCCATGAAAACCGCCATTGACGGTTCGATCTCAGAAAGAACCGCGCGGTTGTCCAAACCTTACATTGGTAGCGACAATGACTATGGCTTACTAACGAGTACTCCAGAAGAATTGTATGAGGTGTGCCACAAAGCACATTCAAACGGCTGGCAGATTGGCGTGCACTCCAATGGAGATGTAGGCATTGATATCACGCTTTCCGTTTATGAAAGACTTCAAAAGGAAATGCCAAGGAAAGATCCTAGATTCCGTCTGGAACATTGCACAGTAATCAACGATGACCTGGTAAAAAGGATAAAGGCATTAGGTGCTATTCCATGCCCATTCTCCACTTACGTTTACTGGCACGGAGAGAAGATGAAATATTATGGTGAAGAGCGACTCAAAAACATGTTTGCACTACGCAGCTTCCTGGATGCCGGCATTATGGTTACTCAAACTTCAGATTATCCTCCCGGTCCTTACGAGCCACTGATGGCAATACAGTCTTCAGTGACGCGAACAGATTACACGGGTAAATCCTGGGGCGTTAATCAAAAAGTAACGGTTGAAGAGGCTATCCAGATTGGAACTTTGCACGGAGCATATGCCTCCTATGAGGAAAATAAGAAAGGGTCGCTGACTACAGGCAAATACGCTGACTTGGTGGTGTTGACCGATGACCCAACTAAAGTAGACCCCTCAAAAATCATGGAATTGAAAATTGAACGAACGATGGCGGGTGGAAAATGGGTGTATGAATCCTAGCTATTCAGATTGAGACAAACTAAAATTATTTTAAAAATGCCGGTTGCTGAGTTGAGATTCCCCGAAGTAAAGAATTTTATCAAAGGCCACTTTGTAGACACTACTGGTAGCCAAATTGATGTGATCAGTCCATTGGACGGTAGCTTACTGAGTAAGGTCCCGGTGTCACAAGTCAGTGCATTAAATGAAGCAGTAGTCTCCGCACAAGAAGCATTTCCCTCCTGGAGTGCAACACCTATCAAAGAAAGAGTTCAGGTGCTATTCAACTACAGAACACTATTACAAAAGTATCGGGAAGAATTAACAGAACTCATCCATCTGGAAAATGGAAAAATAAAAAGCGAAGCTGCAGCAGAAATAGACAAGGCCATAGAACTTACTGAGTTCGCAGTTTCTCTTCCCCAATTAATTCCAGGTGAGATTTTAGAAGTAAGCAAAGGAGTGGATTGTAAGATGGAAAGAATGCCCCTAGGTGTAGTAGCAAGTATAACCCCATTCAATTTTCCCTGCATGGTTCCCAACTGGACCATTCCCAATGTATTGGCTTTGGGTAACTGTATGATCTTAAAACCATCTGAAATGGTTCCGCTTACAGCCTATCGCATTGCCATGATTTTGAAGGAGGCCGGATTGCCTGATGGTGTATTCAATATAGTTAATGGAACCCAAGAAGTAGTTGAAAGCATTTGTGATCATCCAGATATTAAGGCAGTTTCTTTTGTGGGATCAACCAAAGTAGCCAAAATTGTTTACAAAAGGTCAACCGGAAACTTAAAACGATGTCTGGCATTAGGTGGAGCCAAGAATCACTTGTTGGTATTACCCGATGCGCAGGTAGAGATGACCGCTTCGAACATTACAGCTTCCATGAGTGGATGTGCCGGGCAACGATGTATGGCAGCCTCTGCCATGGTGGGTGTGGGCAATATCGATCACATCATTGAAAAGATATGTGAGGAGGCCAGAAAAATGATACCCGGACAGAACCTGGGATCTGTCATTTCCAAAGCTGCCAAAGAAAGAATAGAAAAGTACATCACTGAAGCCGAAGCCGCTGGTGCCAAGGTGTTGGTGGATGGCAGGAATGCAACAGTACCTGGAGCAGAAGGTGGATTTTATGTAGGTGCCACTATCATTGATTTTGTAAAACCCGAAATGGCCATAGCCAAAGAAGAAGTGTTCGGGCCTGTGCTGGCTATCATCAGGGCCAACAACATAGATGACGCCATCGCCATTGAAAACAAATCTCCTTACGGTAATGCCGCCTCCGTATTTACCCAAAGTGGTGGGCTTGCTAAGTATGTAGCTGAAAAAGCAAGCGCAGGAATGATTGGTGTAAACATCGGTGTGCCCGTACCCCGGGAACCCTTTTCCTTTGGTGGCTGGAACGAATCCCGCTTTGGTGCCGGAGACATCACCGGCAAAAGCGCTATCGAATTTTGGACCCAAATGAAAAAAACGACCATCAAGTGGAATCCTGAAGCAAGAACCAACTGGATGAGTTAATAAATTAATGATCACTATGCAAACTGTCTCTACCACTTCAGCATTTACCGATAACCTAAAACATACTTTGTTTGCCTGGTCAAAACAAGCGGGACTAAATCCGCTCAACATCGTAAAAACAGATGGTGTTTATCTGCACGAAGCCAATGGCAAAAAGATCATTGACTTCTCCTCGCAACTGATGAATGTAAATATTGGCCATGGTGACAGGCGCGTTTACGATGCCATCATCAAGCAAATGGAAGAGGTAGGCTATGTCGTGCCAGCAGCGGCAACAGAAATCAGAGGAAGGTTGGGCAAAAGAATTTCAGAGATTGCCCCTGATGGTATGAACAAAACGTTTTTCACATTGGGCGGAGCTGAAGCCATAGAGAATGGGATTAAGATAGCTCGTGTGTATACAGGTCGGTCAAAAATTATTTCACTCTATCGCTCCTATCATGGAAGCACTCATGGTGCCTTTTCTGCTGGAGGCGACCCCAGAAAACATCCGGTGGACAGCCACCAGGTACCCAATTTCATCCACGTAGAAAATCCATATTTCTATCGGTGCCCATGGCACAGCACCACTCCGGAAGAATGTGCCGAACGTGCAGCGGCCCACATGGAGCAAGTAATCAAATACGAAAACCCCGACAGTGTAGCGGCTATACTAATGGAAGGTGAGTCCGGATCTTCAGGTTGCATTAAATACCCTCCCGGATATTGGAAGAAAGTAAAAGCTATTGCCGATCGATATGGTATCCTTACCATCTCTGATGAAGTGATGAGCGGATTTGGCCGCACCGGAAAATGGTTTGGAGTGGACAATCACGATGTAGCACCAGACATCATTTGCATGGCCAAGGGTCTGACTTCAGGTTACCTCCCGCTCGGTGGCGTGATCGTAAGCGATAAAATCGCACTTCACTTTGATGACATTGCGCTGCCTTTGGGTCTGACTTACTCCGCTCATCCACTTTCATGTGCTGCGGCTCTCGCGGTAGTTAATATTTATGAAAGTGATGTCTTGTTTGCCAATACCCTCAAGATGGGGCAATACATTGATGCTCAGGTTGACAAACTAAAAAGCAAACATCCAAGCATCGGTGATTTCCGAAACACCGGATTACTTGGATGTATTGAGTTGGTGAAGAACCGACAAACTAAAGAGCCCATCACGCCCTGGAACGCCAAACCCAATCAGATGGAGATCACCAACCAGATCGGCGCGAAAATCAGGGAACTGGGGATGTTTACCTTCGTTCGGTGGAATTTCATTTTCATCGCTCCTCCCCTGATCATCAACAAGGATCAGGTGGACGAAGGACTGAACATCATCTCACAGGCCATCGAGATAGCCGATCAGTACTGCAACTAGGAAATAGCTACGCTGGCTTCAGCGCCTTCTCCAGGTCAGTAACCAGCTTGGTAGGAATTCCCTTCACTTTGTTGGCTTTCGCGTGGGCAAAGAATTGTAATGCTTTGGCTCCGGTTTCATAAAGTCCTTTTGGGTTTCTATCAAACTCGTAGCTGCCGATACACCATTTTATTTCTGATTGCAGTTGGTGCTCTGCATTCATGCCTTCCAACTTAGCTAAAACCTGGGGCATTACTTTATCTATAGATACGGTAGCTGTCTTCTTTGCTTTTGCTGGTGAAATAGCTGCTTTCTTGGAAGCGCTCTTCACTGCTTTTTTTACTGCTGCTTTTGCCATGTTTGTCATTTTGGTAATCGTAATTGTTTTCTCTCTGTGCAAATTTACTCAAGGAGACAGGCACCAGACAACTCATCGGGGGATAAAAGTTCCGCAACCGAGTGAAACGGTTTTAACAGGAAAATCAGATTGGCGCTTCAATTTTCTGCAAACGTGTGTGTAAAATCTATGTGACCTTGGGCCAAACAAGATGGCATCTCATTAGACTTAGTCTATTTATCACTTAATACTTTTGAGAATAATGGTAATATTTTGGTCTCGATTCTTTCATTAACCTTATCATTATGGCCACCATCAAAAATCTCAAATGTGTTTTGAACTTTTATTCTGTTCAAAGTCTCGTGGAAGTATTTGCCATCACGCAAAATGTCAGGTATATCCTTTGTGCCTGCATCAAATGCTATGGCCTGTAATTTCAGCAAGTTTGAATTGTACTGATCTGCCATCCAAGAAGGGATATTAGCCAACCACTTTGCTTTTGCTTTTTCACTAACATCAGTTGTGTCTCCTTTTAATTGATAAGGAAGATCTCCGTAAAAAGGTGGGTTGCCTGGATTGGGCGCATAAGCAGCTGATTGAGCTATTATGGCTTTTGTAAAGAAGCCAGCAGTCTCCCATGTCTCCCAGCTTTTGGTGGCTAATGCTGCCTCAATTATCTTTTGATTGAAGTCTGCAGGACTTTGTGCCATACAACATGGACTGGTACCGTATACTGCAGAGAAAATATCGGGATGCTTCATGGCTATTTTGATCGCTCCATAGCCACCCATGGAATGACCAGCAATACCACGGCTTGCCGGCTTAGCGAGGGTCCTGTAATTTGCGTCAATATATTTAGGGAGCTCATAGGCAATAAAATCCTCCCAATTTCCGGTTGTGATCGAATTGGTATACATGCTTCCTCCAAACCGGTTCGATCCATCAGGCATAACAATAATAACTGGCTTTATCGTACCTGAATTTATTAGTTTACTGACGGTATTTATTAAATCTGAATCCCATCCGGTATCACCAGTATTTTTAGTTCCCCCAAATCCATGTAACCAATAAATAACCGGGTATCTCTTTTTTAATTGTGTGTTGTAGCC
>DATCZR010000235.1:0-3036 GCA_036525835.1 Cyclobacteriaceae bacterium | reverse complement strand
AGGAAATGCTACCCGACAAACTCTATAATAGACCGAAGAAAGGTTTTGAGGTTCCGTTGTTAAAATGGTTTAGAAAAGAAATGAAGTCATTAATCACGGAAGACTTGTTATCCAAATCATTTATCGAAGAACAGAATATTTTCAACTACGCTGAAGTCGCCCAACTCAAAAAACAACTATTCTCTTCCAACCCAGGTGATGTGCACGCGAGAATATGGGGATTGATTGTGTTTCAATGGTGGTGGAAGAAGTACTTAATCTCTAATTCAGAAACTGCTTAATTAGGCATTTTGCTGCTCCTTCGCCCACATGTCTCTCAAAGTAGCGGTGCGATTAAATACCAATTTGTCTTTGCTGGAATCCTTGTCCAGGCAGAAATAGCCAATGCGCATAAACTGAAATCGATCCGTCATGGAAGCATCAACAAGTGACGGTTCAGCATATCCCTGTTGAATCTGTAAGGAATCTGGATTTAAGTGATTAGTAAAATCATCATCTATGGCACCAAGATCAGCTGTATTAAACAACCGGTCGTATAAGCGTACTTCTGTAGAAATTGCATGCTTTACACTCACCCAATGAATGACACCTTTTACTTTCAGACCGCTTGCATCAGAACCACTCTTGCTTTCCGGAAAATATTTACATCTGAGTTCGGTCACATCTCCAATCTCATTCTTAATTACTTCTTCACACTGAATGATATACGCGCTCTTTAATCGTACCATTCCTCCTGATGAAAGACGGAAATACTTTTTTGGAGGATTCTCCATGAAATCATCCCTTTCAATATAAAGTTCATGACCAAAAGGCAAATCTCTAGACCCGGCACTTTCGTCTTCAGGATTGTTTTCACTGGACAACAACTCTTCCTTCCCAGCATCATAGTTCGTTATGATCACCTTAATCGGATCCAACACCATCATTCTTCGCAACGCTATCTTGTTTAGGTGGTCACGCACACAAAATTCCAACACCCCAAAATCAATCAGGTTGTCTCTCTTGGCTACGCCTATTCGCTCACAAAAATCACGAATGCTTTCAGGCGTAAACCCCCTGCGCCTCATGGCGCTAATGGTAGGCATACGTGGATCATCCCATCCCTTAACATACTTATCATTGACCAATTGCAATAACTTACGCTTGCTCATCAAAGTATAAGTCATATTGAGCCGGGCAAACTCATACTGTTTGGATGGATAGATTTCCAACTTATCGATAAACCAATCGTAGAGCTCGCGATGAGGAACGAACTCCAGAGTACAGATGCTGTGCGTAATACCTTCGATGGCATCACTTTGTCCATGGGCGAAATCATATAATGGATATATACACCACTTATCTCCTGTGCGGTGATGATGAGCGTGCTTGATTCGATACAAGACTGGATCGCGCATGAGCATATTGGCATGCGCCATGTCAATCTTTGCGCGCAGTACTTTAGAGCCATCTTTAAATTTACCTTCCTTCATGCCCTGGAAGAGTTTCTTATTTTCTTCGGTGGACCGCTCTCTGAATGGACTATTTGTTCCTGCTTTTGTAGGCGTACCCTTTTGCTGAGCGATCTCGTCACTGGTACTATCGTCTACATAAGCCAGTCCCTTGTCAATCAGCCTTTGAGCAAATGCATACAATTGATCAAAATAATCAGATGCATAAAATTCATTGGCCCATTCAAATCCTAACCACTTGACATCATCTTTGATGTTGTCCACATATTCTGTTTCCTCGGTCAGTGGATTGGTGTCGTCAAAGCGCAAGTTGGTTTTACCATTGTAATCGTTGGCCAGGCCAAAATTTAGGCAGATACTTTTGGCGTGACCCAAGTGTAGATAACCATTGGGCTCTGGTGGAAAACGAGTAATGATCTGCTTGTATTTACCTGCTTTAAGGTCTCGCTCAACAATCTCCTCTAAAAAATTAAGTCCCTTTTCTTCTGCCATGACTGGTTCATTAATGAAAGTGCAAATCTAGGCATGACTGGCTAAAGCTAATCCTTTAACCGTAAATGAATATTCCTAAACGGAAGAGGATATTTTTTAGACATGTCTAAAAATATATTTCTATTATTCTAAATTATCCATACCTTTGGGCATGGCAAAGAAAACCTTGTCCATATATGCTCAAATAGGTCTGCTGGCACTATTTGCAGGATGCAGCAACCTCCTTCCCTCTGCCCCTGCAGATAACGAGCTATTGGATGGTCCCGTGGCAGGCTTGACTTCTGAACAATCTGCTGTTTTCATTGCGGGTGATGTTGCCTTCAATGATGAAATTTTTACTCCCCAGACTGGTCTGGGCCCCATTTTCGTTGCCACTTCCTGTGGCTCCTGTCATACAGGTGATGGCAAGGGTCATCCATTTACTACCCTTACGAGATTTGGTCAAACCGATGCTACAGGAAATAAATTCCTCCATCTAGGTGGACCCCAGCTTCAACACCGTGCAATACCTGGCTTCCAACCTGAAGCTATTCCAGCGGGGGCTACTTCAACCAAACTGCTTCCACCCGCTAATACTGGCCTGGGATTTCTTGAGCTGATCCAAGATAGCGATATTCTTGCGCGCCACGATCCAAAAGATCTGGATGGTGATGGCATTTCCGGCCGCGTAAATTTAATTGACCTTCCACCGTATGTCACCCCTCAACCATGGGCCGTTACAATCAACGGACAATATATTGGACGATTTGGAAAAAAGGCTGCGGTTTACAATTTGCTTCAACAAACTGCCCGCGCCTACAATCAGGACATCGGTATTGCTTCCACCTTCGAACCCAAAGACACATACTCTGGCTTGGTTATCGATCCGGAAATTTCTGAGCAAACAATTAATGATGTAGTATTCTATTTACAAACTCTTAAAGTGCCAATTCCCAGAGCTGGCCTTGTTGAAGGCAAAGACCTTATGGAAAACACAGGATGCACCAATTGCCATGTCGCTCAATTTCAGACGACTTATTCATCTATAGCGCCATTGTCCTACCGCATCATTTATCCCTATACAGACCTACTTCTTCATGACATGGGTCCGGGA
>DATCZR010000234.1:0-2445 GCA_036525835.1 Cyclobacteriaceae bacterium | reverse complement strand
CTACACCGTGGTTACTCAATTCTTTCTTCTGAAGCACTGCCATTTCGTGCAGAAGTTTATTTACGGCTACTTTGGTTAAATTAGGTTGTGGAGTTTGTGATAGACTTTTGAACTCTCTGACGAAATGAATTAAGCCTGCGCTCCTTTTACTAATGGTTTGGATTGATAAGTGCATATCTTCCATCTCATCTTTATTAAATGTAGCTACCGACTGACTCATGTGCTCCTTTAGTTCACTTTCTACCATACTGGCTAATGATGAAATAGGGGTAACTGAATTCATGATTTCATGAGTTAGCACACGCACCAAATTTTGCCAGGCTTCCATCTCCTTCTCATCCAATTCAGTCTGGATGTTGTTCATGGAAATTAGCTTGATTACTTCACCTCTCAGTGTGAGCTCTATCGCGTAGATAGAGATTTGAATAGTTTCATCCGGCAACGCAAGTCTGACCAACTCTCTTCCTCCTGTCTTCAGTTTTAGGAACGCTTCCACTAATACGTCACTCACATGTCGTAAGTCATCAATGTGTTGAGCTTGGCTTATATGAAGTATTTTTTTTGCGGCTGTATTCATAATTTGAATGGAGCCATCTTTTTTGAAGGTCAGCAGGCCAATACCCACGTGCTGAACTATATTTTTGAAGAATTGATATTCTGAATCACGTTCTGTACGGGAGGATTTAAGCTTGGTAATAGCTTCGTTTAATTCATTATGCAGTCGTTGCACGGAAGGATCATTACTATCTGTTTTAAATGAATAGGATAGATCGTCAAACCTAATGGCGTCCAGAAAAGACGCAATATTTTCATTGGACTGGTCAAATTCTTTGATGAGGTGCGAGATTTGGAAAAGGGTGGCCCCGGCTAACGCCAGGATTATAATAATACTGAAAGTGGCTACTATGGCATAGGCCAGCGCAAAAATAGTAGCTACCAAAATAGCAATCCGAGTAAATAATGGAGAGCGAAAATTAAAGTCCATATTTTTCCATCCTCCGATAGAGTGATGCTCTAGTCAGGCCAAGTTCATCAGCTGCTTTTGAGATATTGCCATTGTGCAGTTGAATGGCTTTAACAACGGCTGCCTTTTCTACATCATCTAAATTTAGTGTGTCAGTTTCTGTGCTGTGTCCCCCTTTGCGATTGAATAAAAAGTCAGTCTGCTGTAGAGTAGGTGAGTCAGCCATAATCACGGCCCGCTCAATAGCATGTTGCAACTCTCTCACATTGCCAGGCCAGGCATATTTTTTCAGTTTTAGAATTGCTTCAGGTGAAAAAGCTATAATCTCCTTATGATATTTTTTGGTATAAAAGTTCAAAAAGTGGTTTGCCAGCATAGGTATGTCATCAACACGTTCACATAAAGGAGGTATGCGCAGCTCTACTGTATTGATGCGATACAATAGGTCTTGCCTGAACTCACCTTGATCTACCATTTGATGTATTGGCATGTTGGTTGCACAGATTAGGCGAATGTCTACTTCAGTGGAAGTATTTGATCCCACCCTGGTTATTTGCCTGGATTGAAGCGCGCTAAGTAATTTACTTTGTAGTGCCATACTTAGATTTCCAATTTCATCGAGAAACAAAGTGCCGCCATTGGCTAATTCAAAGCGCCCTGGTCGATCCTCTTTGGCATCGGTGAAGGCGCCCTTGCGATGACCAAAAAGTTCACTCTCAAATAGGGTCTCTGTAATGGCTCCCATGTCTACACTTACAAATGAATTGTCCTTGCGTAATGACTTTTGATGGATGGCGCGGGCCACCAGTTCTTTTCCGGTCCCGTTTTCTCCAAGTATCAAAATGTTAGCTTCCGTTGCAGCCACCTTTTCAATCATGGTGAAAACCTCTTTGATAGCCGGACTGTTGCCGATGATATCGCGGAATGGCTGGCTGATTTGTTCCTCCAGCATTTGTTTTGCTTTGCGAAGCTTATCCACCTCATTGTAAGACTTCTTAAGCTTTATGGCAGTTGAGATGGTCGCAATCAACTTTTCATTTTGCCATGGTTTAAGAATAAAATCAGTGGCTCCTTCTTTTAGAGCCTTTACAGCCATTTCTACATCTCCAAAAGCCGTGATCATTATAACCACAGCATTAGCGTCCTTTTCTTTTATTTGTCTCAGCAATTCAAATCCTTCTTTGCCCGAGGTGGTGTCTTTACTGAAATTCATATCCAGTAAGATCACATCGTAGATATCATTGTTAAGCAGGAAAGGTATTTTATTAGGATTTTTATCTATGATAACCTGATGCCCATACTTCTTAAGTAGCATTTTGGCTGCCAGTAGTACATCTTCATCATCATCGATCATCAAAATTTTACCGCCTTCGTTCATTGGATTAGATTTAGGTTGTCAATTACTAATAGAAAAATGATGCCAGCTTGCGAACCTCCGAATTCATTCATTTAGGCTGTTTCTTGTACAGATAAGTACAAAT
>DATCZR010000233.1:0-4076 GCA_036525835.1 Cyclobacteriaceae bacterium | reverse complement strand
CTCCCATATTGAAAAGTCCTCTTTAGGCAACACAAGGATGATCTGAATGGATTCCGCATATCGATAAAAAGCTTCGACGGTATGCAGGAGTATAGGTTTACCATTTAACTCAAGGAATTGTTTGGGGAGCGCACTCTTGATTCGAGTACCCTTACCTCCGGCCACAATGACTGCATATTCTTTTTGGTTCAAGGGAATGTTTTAAAATCAATTTAAACAAAAAAGCTCCAGCACAGCTGAAGCTTTATAAAGAATTTATAATGATCCTAAATAATCAACATGGCATCTCCATAGGTTAAAAACTTATATTTTTCTTTTTTGGCCACCTGATAAGCATTCATTACATGATCGTATCCGCCAAAAGCAGCAGCCATCATAAGTAATGTTGACTCTGGCATATGAAAGTTAGTGATCATGGCACTGCAAATTTTGAATTCGTAAGGGGGGAAAATGAATTTGTCTGTCCAACCCTCGCGAACCTTAAGTCTATTGCCCGCGGAAACTGCAGACTCCAATGCACGCATAGAGGTAGTTCCAACGGCACAAACACGTTTTTTATTCTCAATTGCTTTATTTACTAAATCCACACATTCAGGACCAACCACGAAGTTTTCAGAGTCCATTTTGTGTTTGGTCAGATCTTCCACATCTACTTGTCGGAAGGTACCTAAGCCAATATGTAATGTAATGAAAGTCATATCAACGCCTTTGATTTGAAGGCGTTTAAGTAGTTGCTTGGTAAAGTGCATACCTGCAGTTGGAGCAGAAACGGCACCTTTGTTTTTAGCATAAATTGTTTGAAAACGCTCTTTGTCAGCAGGTTCAATTTTACGCTTGATATATTTTGGAAGCGGCGTCTCGCCCAGAGACTCAACTACTTTGCTGAAGGATTCGGAATCGCCATCAAACAAGAATCGAATGGTTCTTCCTCGAGAAGTGGTGTTGTCAATAACCTCAGCTACAAGGTCTCCATCGCCAAAGTAAAGCTTGTTACCCACCCGAATTTTCCGGGCAGGGTCCACGAGTACATCCCACAGATGCATTTCGGCATTGAGTTCCCTAAGTAAGAAAACCTCTATTTTGGCACCCGTTTTTTCTTTGCGGCCATAGAGGCGTGCGGGAAAAACCATAGTATCGTTTCCAACGAGTAAATCTCCTTCATTGAAATAATCCACAATGTCTTTAAAGGTCTTGTGTTCTATTTCCCCCGTATTTCGGTTCAAAACCATCAGGCGTGATTCATCACGGTTTTCAGCAGGATGAGAAGAAATTAGATTATTGGGAAGATCAAACTTAAATTTGGATAACTTCATGGTTTTAAGTCAAACCCAGTATGGGCATTTTAAATCGAGGTTGCAAAAATAAGGATTTGTTTTAATTATTGGCTTTTGTAACCCAATTTCAATCTATTCGTCTTAAGTGTATCCATGCTCGCTCTCAGACTCATTTTCGAAAGCTTTAGATTTGCTTTTACAGCACTGAAAGCCAATTTGTTACGGACCACTCTTTCCTTGTTGGGAGTTACCGTGGGCATTTTCGCGATTATTGCGGTTTTTACATTAGTCGATTCGCTAGAACGGAACATTAAGGAAAGCTTCAACTTCCTGGGTTCTGGGGTAATCTATGTACAAAAATGGCCATTTACCGCCAGCGATGGTAATGAATATAAATGGTGGGATTACTGGAAAAGACCCAATGCCTCCTATAATGAATTCAAGTTTTTGCAAACCAACTTACAGAATCATGATGGGCTTACCATCTTCGCGGCTCGTGGCAATCAAGTGATACGCAGAGGAAGCAGTAGCATTGGCCAGATTGGATTGCGAGGAGTGGGCCCAGGATACCAGGATGTCTTTGAGATTAATATTGAAAAGGGCAGATATTTTACTTACGATGAAGTGGAGGGTGGTAGATCCGTGGTGGTGATAGGTTATGAGGTGGCTAAAGCCATGTTCCCTAATAACAATGAACCAATCGGAGAGAGCATAAAGATCTCAAATACGAAATACATTATCGTTGGTGTGCAAAAGAAAGAAGGACAAAGCTTCCTGGGAACGCCCAGTGCTGATTATGGATGTTTGATCCCTTACAATTCTTTCAGGAGGCGTTACCAAACCGGGACGGGAGCCTGGAATGAAACATCATCCAATATTGGAGTAAGGGGAAAAGAGGCTGATATAGGATTAGTAGAACTGGAGAACGAACTACGGGGTCAACTGAGAAGCAAGCGTGGATTACGTCCATTGGACAAAGATAATTTTGCATTGAATCGGCCCGAAGCAATAGCCAACATTGTCAGTGGTCTGTTTGATGTGGTAGGAGTAGCCGGCTGGATAATTGGTGGCTTCTCGATTTTGGTCGGAGGCTTCGGTATTGCCAATATCATGTTCGTATCTGTAAAGGAAAGAACCAGTATCATTGGCTTGCAAAAAAGCCTAGGTTCCAAGAATTATTTCATTCTATTCCAATTTCTTTTTGAAGCGGTGTTTCTCAGCTTAATAGGAGGTATGGCTGGTATATTGTTGGTTTTCCTGCTGACGTTTGCTCCGTTTGGAAGTTTGCAAGTGGTGTTGAGTTTAAAGAATGTGGTATTAGGCTTGGGCGTATCTGGAGCGATTGGAGTTATATCTGGAATAGTGCCTGCTGCAATGGCGGCACGTCTCGATCCGGTGGAAGCAATAAGGGCTTAATGAGTTAGTCGTCTGACCATTGCCTGATCAGACGACCTTTCCATCTATTTTTCTTCAACCTCTACTGGAGCGGAAGTCACTCCAGCTATCTTGTCCTTAATTTTCTTCTCCAGCTCTTCCATTAGTTCAGGATTGTCTTCGATGAGCTGTTTTACCGTATCGCGTCCTTGACCCAGTTTGTTGCCATCATAGGAGAACCAAGACCCAGATTTTTGAATCACATTAAGTTCTGATCCAATATCAATGATCTCTCCCGACTTAGAGATACCCCGGCCATACATAATATCGAACTCAACTACTTTGAACGGAGGTGCCACTTTGTTCTTTACCACTTTTACTCGCACTCGATTTCCGGTAATGTTATCTGCAGCTTCCTTGATTTGTCCGATCCTGCGAATGTCAAGACGAACAGAGGCATAGAACTTAAGCGCATTACCACCCGTAGTTGTCTCCGGGTTGCCAAACATGATACCTATTTTCTCACGTAACTGGTTGATAAACACACAAGCACAACCGGTCTTGCTAATGGTACCAGTCAGTTTGCGTAATGCTTGAGACATCAATCTGGCCTGCAGTCCCATTTTGCTGTCTCCCATTTCTCCCTCCAATTCACTTTTTGGAACAAGCGCAGCTACAGAGTCAATGACAATGATATCAATGGCTCCTGATCGAATCAGGTGCTCCGTTATTTCAAGTGCTTGCTCACCATTATCCGGCTGCGATATCAATAGATTTTCTGTATCAATTCCTAATTTCTCCGCATAAGTTTTATCAAAAGCATGTTCTGCGTCTATGAATGCTGCCAACCCCCCTTTGCGCTGCGCTTCAGCGATACAATGCATCGTGAGCGTAGTCTTTCCAGAGGATTCCGGTCCATATATTTCGGTTACACGCCCTCTGGGGATCCCGCCTATTCCCAGTGCAAGGTCCAGTCCTAGCGACCCGGTGGAAATAGCCGGTATATCCAAGACTTTCCCCTCACTTAACCTCATTACTGCGCCTTTACCATAGGTCTTTTCCAGTTTATCAATGGTCAGTTGCAATGCCTTCATTTTTTCCTTGTTGTCGCTCATAGAATCTTGCTGTTATAGTACGTAAATTATTCTTGTAGGGGTTGAAATTACTATTTCAGTACTTATTCACCAAGGTGCAAAAATCTTTAAGCGCGTGTCTCTGAACCCACCACCAACTAATTCGATTCGGAATCAATTAAGGGTTAAGGATTAAAGGATAAGTGCTTTAATTTGCACTTTAATTCAAAGAGCGCAAGATTCTCAACTATTAAAAATATGCTTGCTGTGTTCACGCCACTTTTGTTATATAAATGAAGAAGGTCGCCATCATTGGGGTATTCATTTTGTTCATTCTTTCAGCCTGGTATTGGTC
>DATCZR010000232.1:0-2686 GCA_036525835.1 Cyclobacteriaceae bacterium | reverse complement strand
CCAATTTTGGAATGCACGAAAAACAGGGTGTCATTTTTAAAAACTACCGGTAATCCGGTTGGTGCTTTTTTTGTCGAGTCTGAATTTTGACAATAGCCCGAAACAGTAAAAACACAACTAACGATAAACAAAATAATTCTATTCATTGACCTAATTTACTTCAAATAATAAAATAGCGATTACCTTTTTCTTTTATTCCTAATAGAAATACCCACACTAATAAAATAGTCCTTTACGCCATCATTGCTTCCGGGCCCACCGAGAATATCTAATTGCAAATCATCGGTGAGTAAGTAGGCAAACCCTGCATCAAATCGGGTATCAAAATCGCCTGCTGTTGTAGACCCATAGTTTTCAACAAAGCCACTTAACTTGCCTACAATGGAAAACGAAAGATCAATTGTATAAAATTTTGTAGCTACTGAGTTAATCCCATTCCAGGTAGCTCCCCAATTAGTAATCAGGGAGAAAGTTTCTGATAGTTTTTGTCCAGTAGCAAGAATAAAGCGAGGAGCTACATTATCAATTTTATAATCCTCAGAAAGGACTGGCAGTCTAAACCTGAGTTGAAAGCCCACGCTCGGAATTGCTCCCTTTCCGGAGTAGACAAGGTATCTGCCCCCAAAATCCAAAGCAGCTAATCCTTGGCTTTTTGTCTCTGTCCCATTCAATTTATCGGTTTCCGACCTATGATCAACCAACGCACTGATTTCAAATCGTTCAGTCAGGCCAAATCTTGCCACCGTATTATTTAGGTAGCCATCCCCCCTTTCGTTAAGCGATTTATTTTCAAAGCCAAAAACATCCATACCGGTTTGTAACTGAATGATGCCTTTTCCAACAGTAAAAGGTCCAATTGACTGTCCAGGGCGACCTGAACGGATGGTTTCATTGTATTGACCATAAACAGCTGGTTGAGCGAGTGCCAGGATTAAAAAAATATAAAAGTTATGGTTTCTAGGCATACCGATTACTATTAAAAAGTACTAAATATATATGCCTTATGGTTCACGGAAAAAATATTGTTAATCTATGTGTGGAAGGAATAGGTCAAAATATTAGTCTTTCTCTGATGTATTGCTGGTCGGGGTGAGCATTAGCGTCAACTTGTGTTTAGCTGCTTCTGTAAAGCTCTTATCCAACAGGTGCAAAGCCACTTCAATGCCCTTATCAGGATGAGGTAAAAAGTGTATTCTGATAGGCTTATTGGGCACACACCATGGAGACTGTAATAACACGAGTCGGATTTCATTCTCTAATTGGTGGTGATCTTGCGTGCTTAGATTCTCAATTCGAAATACTACCTCACTGGCAGACCTGGCGTCTGCGGTTTTCAGCGACAGGCTCTTCCCTAAAAGCCTGGAATAAGGGACCCGGATGACCTCCCCTCCCTCATGCTCAACGGACATATGTGATGCATCCATTTTTTTGATTATGCCATCGGCTTCATCAGAATACAAAAGTTGCCCTACAGAAGGATTGTGCGCAATCCTAAATAGAAATCCAGCAACTACATCTTTGATGTAAAACCAAACAAGCAGAATGACTGCAGCCACTACAAGAACTAAAATCAATTCATTGTAATATGACTTTTCCCAAAAAAAGTATTGAATCAGCCAAAACAAGAAAATCATCCAAACAGATAATTCTAATGCGACAAGCAGTGCATAGAATCTTTTTAGTCCTCGTATTCTGAAACTTAAGAGGCGAATAACCCTGAATAAAATAAAGAGGATTGCTGCAGTTACTGCAAATAAGATATAATTAATCATATCCATTCTTTCTTCCTAAATACACTGATTAGCAAAAATTCAATATAAGGATTGAGGCCATAAAGCTCCATATTTCTCGCTTTCACTATTCCAATTCGTGTCATTGCTCTGAGTTGCTCCCCAATTTCTTCTTCCTGTTGAGAAAGCACCTGGCTTAATTTTTTTAACGACATACGCTTATGCATTAAAAGCTGAATGCATATCATACTCCATAGCGCTGGTAGTTTATTAATGACCTCGGTATCAGAAATTACCGGCATAGACATACTGATGGTTTTACCGCTGAACTTTTTCATGCTACAAATCCAGGCATTCATAGCCATACCTGGGTTGCCATGTGAATATTCGAATATTCTGTTAAACAAACGCGCCAACATTATTTCACTAATATCTTCTTCGCTTTTATTACCATAAGTATACTGAAGACCGCTCGATTGATGTCTTAACAATATCAATTGCCTGAGTTCAAAGGAATTGAAAGGTCTGCATCTGATGGTGCCCAGACTAAAGGTATCCAGCTCTTCTACACGCTTGAGCACTTCATAAGCGAAAGGATTTAGGTTAACTATGAATAAGCATTTTGATGAAAAACTGTCAACCAGTTGCTTAATATGCCTGATGGTTTCCATACCATGCTCTCCTGATCGCTCCCACCAAAGCTCCAAATCGTGAAGCACAATAACGCTTCCATGGACTAACGAATTAAATATTTCGCTTGAATCGCCATCTATTCGGGTTGCCTTTTGAAGTGCCAGATTGAATTCCTCTGCACCTGACCCTGTATCACGACTAAATACATGATAAACTTTCTCATCGGCAAAATTACTTTCACAAAAATACTTGCATAGTGCCGTTTTGCCTGCATTGCGCTCACCCAACACAATGATCATTCCTGACATACCCGCCTTGTATCT
>DATCZR010000231.1:0-11114 GCA_036525835.1 Cyclobacteriaceae bacterium | reverse complement strand
ATACTCAACAATCGGATAGGTGACATCGGAAAGCTCACTGCATTTCCCAATGAAAGTATAACAGATGGCCAAGGTAAAGTACTGGCCCCTGGCTTTATCGATACACACAGTCATCACGATAGGCAATTATCCCAAAATCCATCTGCTACCGCGGCTATTAATCAGGGGATTACCACCATCGTTGTTGGACAAGATGGAGGCTCAGTACCCATTGACATCATCTTATCGAGGTTGGACAAAGTACCAACGGCCATTAACCTCGCAACTTATACCGGACACGGATGGTTGCGCCAACAATTTATGAAGGATGTCAGGCGTAAAGCGACAATGCCAGAAATCGATTCCATGAAAGTTCTGTTGTCTCACGAGATGGACAAAGGATCCCTTGGGCTAAGCACAGGACTGGAATATGAAGCGGCCTTTTACAGTACACCCGAGGAAGTAGTGGACCTGGCTAAAGTGGCCGCTGAGAAAGAAGGTCGTTACATCAGTCACATAAGAAGCGAAGACATACATCTGGACGAGGCTATCGAAGAGATCATTGAAATCGGCAGACAGGCAAAAATTCCCGTTCAGATTTCTCATTTTAAAATTGCTTTGCGCAGCAAGTGGGGAACAGCCCAAAAAATTATTAACAGACTAGAAGAGGCACGGCTAAGCGGTATTAATATTACCGCTGATGTCTATCCCTACACCATGTGGAGTTCAACACCACGGGTGCTGTTTCCAAAAAAAGACTTTGAAAACGGGGCTAGCGCAGCGTTTGCCACACGTGAACTATTCGATCCTATCTCTTCGGTAATGGTAAATTATCCCCCAAATCGTCAATGGGAAGGAAAGACCGTATCTGAGATAGGTAAAATCAATAATGAATCTCCGGCTCTTGCACTGATGCGCATTATTCGTGAAAGTGAAAGTAGCGGAGCTGCCATTGTGGCCAATTCAATGAGCGAAAGGGATATCAGTAGTTTTTTGAAATGGCCTCATAGTAACGTTTGCTCTGATGGGTCTATTGATGGACATCCACGAGGTCACGGTGCATTTACTCGCACACTTGGTCGTTATGTGCGAGAACAAAATCTGATGCCGCTTGAAACAGCAATTCAAAAAATGACAAGCCTGGCAGCAGAACACGTTGGCATTAAAAATCGAGGACAGATTACACCTGGATACTATGCCGATCTTGTTTTGTTCGATCCGGACATCATAGTCGACAATGCCACGATCACAGATTCGAAAGCACACTCATCTGGTATTGAAACCGTGTGGGTTAACGGCAAGGTGGTGTATCAAAATCAAAAAGCCGTTCCCAATTACCCGGGTATGTTTATCAAGAGATAAGAATCAACAGTTTATTGGTTATAGTTATTAGTTTCCAATTGCTGCATTAAGCATTGATTTGTCGCCGGTCATCTGCCAATAAACTAAAGAAATCGGAATCTCTCCCACCCTACTGAACTCATCCATAAACTCCTTCATCACAAATTTTCCATTGCGTTGTCTGGTATACTCAGCAATCAATTTATCGATTTCTATTTTGCCAATCACATAACTGGTTCCATACGCGGGCTGCTGAAGATAAAAATGTTCCTCATGCTGAATGGTCCCCCCATCCGCTGGTAACAATCCCCACGGTACCCACTTTGAAGCAAACTTTGTGGACTCATCAAAAGTCATTTCCAATCCATGTTGATACAGTCCGCCAATCCCTCTGGCTGCACGTTGTGCCAGCATTATATAAACCAGTTCTCTACCTCTGGGCCTGTTCTTATAAAGTCCTGCATTCATCATCAACTCCTCCATGGCGGTTGCCATTCCTTCCGAGCGTGCATCAAAAATATTATAGAGTGAGGCATGCTTTCTAATCGGGCTTTCATTAGGCTCTTCGTGTATACGCGCCAGTTCAATCCAATGAAAGAAATGACAGTTTAAAGGCATGGGATCTCGATAGTGAATCTCGTGGAAGAATCCACGGATACCGTCCATAGGTTGAAAGGGTGAAATTTGTGCACGCATGGCTGGCTCCATATAATCCTTAATGGTCATTATTTGTTGATCCTCATAAAATTTCATCAGTTCCACATGTGCATCCTCGATCATTTTGTCAAAATCCTTGGCATTGTTTGCTTTTTCAAGCTTTGGCAAATTCCTGTTTTGATGACTTTCAAATGCTAATGAAGCATGTGCACGCTTCAACTCACGATCCATGAGCAGCATTTCATCCTCCCAGGTGTACGGAAGCAAGTGCACATTTTTCAAATTCCAGGTATAGTTTTCCTTTCCCACTCCGGATGTTTCTGTCTTGGAAGCTGCTTGTTCATCCAGCCATAAGGCTAGTTGGTCCGAAGCAGCTTTAGCCTCAAGTGCAGCTGCAGCCAAGTCCGGGAAAGTATCCTTTACTTTTTCTGCAAAGGTGGCAAACTCATCACTTTGCTCTCGAATTGACCTTGTCCCTAACACCCAAAGATCCTTTCCTTTTCCTATCAAATTTGTTTTTGCTGTTTCAAACACAGCGGGCGCTTTTCTAAATCGGGCTGCAATATCAGCGGCGTCCTTTTCAGAAATGGGTTGATTATATTTCGGCAACTCAACCGCACCGTACATCGTTGGACCTTCACGTTCTGGTACATCAGTTGGATATGGATAAAACCAAACATAGAATGCTGGATCTCGAGACCAGGGCTGCTTCACCCGATGCTCAAAATCAAGTCCATTCATTTCTGCCCAGATTAGATACCAATCAATTTGATGTTTGGTCGGCCAGCCTGTAGTGTCAAAACCATTTAACCTTTTTTGCCAATTTTTTAGCTCTGCCTGTTGCTTTTGCATGTTACTGGCTGAATAGTCAGGTACACCATCTATCATGTCAGGAGACTCAAACTCTCTCCAATCATTAAAAAATTGAACTAACTCCTCATAGGTAGAACCTGACTTGATCGTCTCATTTGTGGTTGGGCTGCTGCATTGGAGAAATGCATAGGCGGACGAAATAATCAAAATCAGGCTTACAGTTTTCTTTGTTGACATAGGTTCAGGGGTATCTGCTAAAACTAGATAAAATTGGTGAAGGAGAAAAAGGAGATATTGCTGAACGGCCATTTTGCTTACATTAGAAGACTCATGACCGGAAGAACATATCCATCTTATCACTAGCACTCAGATGAAAATCGCCTTGATTACAAATACATTGGCAGGAAATGGAAGGGCTATCGAGCTTGCCTATCAAATACAATCTATTTTAAAAAAGCGAGGCATTGAATCCAGGATTTTTAAAGAACATGACTGGAACGATGAAGTATACCATTTTGATCAAGCCTGGATCGTGGGTGGTGATGGCACTGTCAACTACTTTGTTAATCAGTATCATGACATTAAAAAGCCATTATGCATTTTCAACGGAGGCACTGGAAATGACTTTTACGCCTTGCTGTATGGAAACATGCCACTTGAAAATCAGATTTCAAAAGCACTAAATTCAAAACCAAAATCCATAGATGCGGGCAAATGCAATGATCGCTATTTCTTAAATGGTGTAGGATTAGGATTTGAAGGAGCGGTGGCCAAAAGTATGACAGGGACTAAAAAATTTCGCGGGAAGATTTCTTTCATGCTGCATATCCTGAAACATATTTTCAGCTATAGGGAAAGTGCATACGCAATAAAAACAGAAGGCAAAGAAAGTATTCAAACCTGCCTCATGATCAGCATTGCCAATGGCAAAAGATATGCCGGGGGATTTTATGTGGCCCCTTTGGCAGACCCACAAGATGGATTATTTGAAGTTATCATGGTTAATAAGCTACCCGTTTTTAATAGGTTGAGATACTTACCGGTAATTGAAAAAGGAAAGCATCTCTCTCTCCCGTTCATAACATATTTCCAAACAAAGAAAATTGTAATTTCAAGTACAGATTCAATTATTCAGGCCCACCTGGATGGTGAATACCTGGAGGCGAAGGAGTTGGTCATTGAATTACTCCCAGCTCATTTTAATTTTATTTTCTGATAACGCAATCGGTGGTATTATCAAAATGTGTTGGTTTTTACTTATTAACTAGATCAAAATATGGAAGCTGGATTGAACAGCCACTAACTGAAATTAGAAAAATACTCGTTTTAAAATTATCACTGACCGGTATCTACCAAGGCATGTTTCATCTGGGACAAGAGCCCGGGATTGTGTATTTCACAGAGTGGAAGAAATAACCACAAGAAGTGCAAACACATTTCTTTTCGAGGACGTAGCTTGTACATTCGCAATACATGGAATTAATGAAAGAGAAGCGCAAAATGCTACATGGTGTTATCTCTTATTTTAAACCATCTATGCGAACGGAAGATCCTGTAGCGTTTAATAAATCTATTCTCTCGATTATTTTTTTCTTGAAACTTAACTTGACATCTGCTTTCAAGAGACAATGCGCATCAAACTCCTGGCTTAGAATTACTAAATCAAAGTCTTTAACCAGCTTCATCACTTCAGGAGTATAGGCATAATCGTATGTTAAGATTAGCGTTTGGGTTACATCTTTCTCAATAATTGCACATTTTTCAAGTGCATCTTGGGCAGCCAATCGGTAGGCCACGATTAACCCACCGATGCCCAACTTGGTTCCACCAAAGTATCGGACTACCACAACTAATACATTAGTCAGGTTTTTGGATCGAATTTGGCCCAAAATAGGATCTCTAGCTGAATGATTTGGCTCTCCGTCATCTGAAGCGCTGTGCCTTTTATTATCCGCACCTAATACCCATGCATAGCAATGATGTCGGGCGTCATAATGCTTTTTTCGGAGCACCTCCAGATTGGATTTCACATCCACCTCCGATTCAATGGGATAAACGTAAGAAATGAACTTACTGCCCTTTTCTTTGTAAAGACCTGAGGCAGTGTTTTGAACCGTTAAGTACGAGAATTCACCCATTGGCTCCACATTTATTCCGATTCATACCCAAGAGTGCATAAAAGCCTGTTTTGATGCAACCTATAACCTAATTTATTAGTCTTAAAAGTGTAAAATCACAGATCTACATATCGTTTCAAAAGAAACCAAACTACTAATTATCAAAACAATGAGAATCTCAACTTTATTACTGTCAGTGCTATTAATTTCATCAGGTGCTATCGCACAAACCAGAGAGACCAGAGATGTGTCCACATTTAGAGAAATCTCCTACCGCATTTCAGGAAACTTATACCTACGCCAGGGAAGCCCGCAAAAAGTGGTACTTGAAGGAAATAGCGAAGATATAAAGGAAGTGGAAACAGAGGTAAAGGGAGACCGGCTGGTGATTGGAAATCCAGAAGAAAACGGTTGGTTTAGCTGGAGAAATGAGTCAAAAAGAAAAATCAATGTGTACATCACCATGGAAAATGTGGATGGACTTTACGTGAGTGGATCCGGAAATTTACTGGCCGAAACCGTAATCAAATCTGGTGACCTGGATTTGAAGGTATCAGGATCTGGTGACATGGAGCTGCAGGTAGAGTCAAGTGGCGATGTGAGCGCAGATGTTTCCGGTTCTGGCAATTTAAAAGTAAAAGGAAATTGTCGCAACTTGAGTAGCAGCATCAGCGGATCAGGAAAGATTTACATTGCCAACGCCATTGATGGCATCGCTAAATTTAGCATGTCTGGTTCTGGTAAGGTGTTGGCTGCCGGAAAAGCTCAGATGGTGAAAGCTGATATCTCCGGATCTGGTAAATTGCTGGCCGCAGATTTAGAAACAGAAAAATGCGAGGTTAGCATCACTGGCTCGGGGGATGTAGAAATAAATGTGAAAAGTGAATTGGACGCCAGAATCACTGGCAGTGGAAGTGTATCCTATAAAGGCAGCCCCAATCACGTGAATAGCAATTCCACAGGAAGCGGAAAGATTAGAAAAATGGGATAGGCCTCTTATTAGTTTCTAAAAAAGCGGATCGGGAAATCGGTTCGCTTTTTTTATTCGTGATGAACGAGAAGCCCGCTAATAATTAAAAACTGAGCCAGCATGTAAGTACACATGATGGCTAGCCCCGCCAATTCAAAACCGGATAAAAACTTAGTAATCGCAATAAGGGAATCAGAGATCATAAACAGCAATGCGCCTACAAAAACCAACCAAAAACTTCTGGAGCTGGTATAACCAAATCGGAACAATGCTTTTAATACCATAACGATCAGGACCATAGAATAAATAATTACTGGAATTTTTAAATCGCCCAGGTGCGAATACAAAATAGTGATCAGACCCGTACCCGCTAAAATAATTGGAAAAGCAAACCTGAATTTCTGTACACCTAATAATGGAGTCCCAGTTCGTGAATTTTTATGCTGATAGTAGGCAAGAATGTAGCCAATGTGAGCTAGCAGAAATGATCCTAGACCAAGCATAAAATACAGGTTATCCAATTGCTGAAACAATAATACCGCATCCCCCAGAAATGAAAATAGCATGGCAATCAATACTGGTTTTGATAATGTCGAATCTTGACCCCTCATTGAAGTGATGTAGTAGGCTCCCATCACTATCATGATTAAGGGTTTGGTAACATATTCTAACCAAACCAATGGCCACGCAACAGCCAATAATTCCAAAACAAAAACTAATGAAAATAGAATGAGGAATTTGTTTTTCATTCGACTATTGCTTGCATGGGAATTTTACCAACCATTAAATAAATAAACGCAATACTACTCAGAAATGCACATGCCAGAAATGTCAATATGAAATGAGAGGAATCATTGGCATAAATCAAACCTGAAATAAAGGCCCCCAAACCTATACCCATTTCCATAAAAATGTAAAGTGATGCAAGACCTCTGCCTTTGCGTTGATGATCGCTCAGATCACTTGCCCAGGCTAACAAAGTTGGAGAGGTAGTGCCATGAGCCAGTCCATACAAGAAAACTCCCACAATCAACATCAAGCTAGTGTCGGCCAGCCCTATTAATATCATGGCCGCAGTTAGCAGTACCGTAGAAAATTTCAGTACCTGCGATCGGCCATAATAATCAGAAGCCTTGCCTCCTACCAATCTCACCATTAAAGAGGCAACGGTGAAATAAGTAAATAACAATCCTTTGTTTTTTATGCCCACATATTCACCGAAGTCAGGAATAACCGTATAGACTGCCCCAAAAGAAAATGCACATAGTACCATCACCAGACAAGGCGTTAGCACTTTGGGCTCAAAAATATCCTGGCGCTTTACTTTGAGCATAGAAGGCTTGAACTCAGCCTTTGCATTTAATGTTTCCGTGATTCCCAGCAGAATGAGAATGGACATCAGTGCTAATCCAGAAGAACAATAGAACATTGCTTCCTGAGAAAAGAGATTCGTGATTAACCCTCCCAACGCGGGTCCGCCTGCCATGCCTACCGTTCCAGCTGTACCTAAAACCCCCATGGCTTCTCCTCTTCTTTTGGCCGGAATGATATCTGACAAAAACGCAGTCTGACCCGTTGGGGTGAACCCGGTTGAAAAACCATGAACAAGTCTGAGTAGAAAAAAACCGATTATTCCTGTCAATACAGGGTAAATTATGCTGCAAATAAAACATACAATGGAACCCGTGATCATGATAGGAACCCTGCCAATTGTATCCGCCAACTTACCGCTGAACGGTCGTGATAACATGGCAGTAATCGTAAACAATGAAATGATCAATCCTTTGTAATCGGCACCGCCCAGTCCCGTAAGGTATGCGGGTAGTTCCGGGATGATCATATTAAAGCTGGCGAAAAACAACAGCGAACTCGCGCACACTAACCAAAACTGAAATGAATAAGTCTTAGTGGAAGCCAGTTCTAGGTTCATGGTTTGGTGCTGGCCTCCTGAGCACCTAGTAAATAAGCCTTTATGTAGTCATCCAGATCTCCATCCAGCACATTTTGCGCATCGTGTCTTTCAACGCCTGTGCGGGCATCTTTCACCAGCTTGTATGGATGCAGTACATAGTTCCTGATTTGAGAACCAAAATCAATTTTCATTTTACCCGCCTCAATTTTGTCGCGTTCAGAATTACGCTTCTCTATTTCTAATTGATAGAGTCGCGACTTCAGCATTTTCATGGCCGTTTCACGGTTGGCATGTTGTGAACGCTCCACCTGACACACGATGACTATTCCAGTGGGTTTGTGGGTAAGCTGAACTTTGGTTTCAACCTTATTCACATTTTGTCCTCCGGCTCCTCCGGATCGGGATGTTTGTATCTCTACATCAGCTGGATTTACTTCTATATTTATAGTATCATCCACAACGGGATATACAAATACGGATGCAAAAGAGGTATGCCGTCTTTGGTTGGAATCAAAAGGAGAAATACGAACCAGGCGATGAACACCTAATTCGGATTTTAATTTTCCGTAAGCAAATGGACCATCTACTTCCAGCGTGGCTGATTTAATACCTGCCACCTCCCCTGCTTGATAGCTCACTTGTTTTACACTGTAGCCTGACTTCTCAGCCCACATGATATACATCCTATTGAGGATCTCGGCCCAATCCATACTTTCGGTTCCGCCAGCTCCCGGATTGATTTCAATCATCGCACTGAGTTGATCTTCTTCTTTGCTCAGCATCCGCTTGAATTCAAGATCTTCGATGGCATTGAAGGCCTTCAGGTATTCTTTATCAAGCTCCTCTTCGCTTACCTCTCCCGCTTCATGAAATTCATAAAGCACTTCGACATCCTCAAGCAGCTTATTCACCTCGGCAAACTCATCAGTCCATACCTTTTTCGAGCGAATGCTTTTCATCAAAGCCTCAGCTTCTTTGGGATTATTCCAAAAATCTGCTTGGTGGGTGATTAACTCCTCGTCTTTTATTTCGGCAATCTTACGATCGTAGTCAAAGATACCTCCTCAAGGCTGTTACACGAGCCTTACAGTCTTTCAACTGTTCTATAGTCATAGTTCAATAATTTCAGCCAAAGATAATGATTTACCACACTTACGGGAAGGTTATTGCAAGTTAAGCGTGGCTAGTTTTCTCCGATGACTTAATTTAAAATTATCATTGTTTACAAACTGCAGGAGCCCACCTACTCCTATCATTATCAATGAAGCATTTGAAGCATCATTCCAACGATAATTTATGTCCCTGATTACAATAGCATTGAATACATCTGCCACCAACAGGAGAACTCCTGCTTGAATGATACGGCTGCCAATTAAGGAAGCCTTGTAGTTGCGTTGAGATTTCTTCCTGATATCAATACGATCTACTTCATACGTAAAGACAGAGTCACTACCAAGCATGAAATAACCGGGATGAATACCTGTGATGATAGCATGTATAAATCCATCCTCGCCTTTCCGCTGAAAACGGATATACTCTCCTTCTCCATACTTGGTAATGATTTTGTCTCCCTTAAGCAGTGCCAATTGTCTTTGCGCTTCCACTCGATGAATGCACAGCAGCCCGGATAGAACGACCAACGCAATCTTGAAAAGCATTCTCTAATGTAAACAGAAAGGAACTATATTTTATAGATCCAGTCAAAGGTATCAGGCGCGAGACCTCTCTTCATCTCATCCAATTCCTTTAATACTCTGTTTGAAAATTTTCTCTTTGGTATAGGAGGTAAAAAATAATCTTCACCCTCATGTCCAATCAGTTCTATGTGAGCAATGGTGGCAGCAGTACCTGCTCCAAATGCCTCTTTGACACGACCATTTTGTAATCCATCAACCAACTCTGCAACGGATACCCTGCGTTCCTCCACCTTCATTCCCCAATATTTGGCCAAGGTCAGCACACTGTCTCTGGTAATTCCCCTGAGAATGGAGTCACCCAATGCCGGAGTAACCAGGACATCATCAATGACAAACATCACATTCATTGTACCCGACTCCTCCACATACTTATGTTCTTTACCATCGGTCCATATGAGTTGGTGATAACCTTCTTGTTGCGCCAGCTTGGCTGGATAAAGAGCTCCAGCATAGTTGCCACCAGCTTTGGCAAATCCGGTCCCCCCTTCTACCGCCCTGGTGTAATGCGTTTCAATTCTCACTTTAACGGGAGTAGAATAATAAGAACCAACCGGGCAAGTGATAATCATAAAGGTAAAATCATCAGATGGTCTTATACCAATATATTCGTCGGCTGCGAACATGAAAGGCCTAATGTAAAGTGAACTTCCGGTGGTGGTAGGTATCCAATCTCGATCGAGCTCCAACAAGGTATTCATGCCCTCCATAAAAAGTTCTTCTGGAATAGCTGGCATACACATGCGCTCAGCTGAAACATTCATGCGCTTCCAATTGGCTAAAGGCCTAAATACGAGCGCTTCATTTTTATCATTGCGATAAGCTTTCAGTCCCTCAAAGATTGATTGCCCATAATGAATGGCTGGTGTAGCTGGACTTATTGGCATATAGCCGTAAGGAATTACCCTGAAGTTACTCCATTGATTGTTTTTATAATCAGCCAAAAACATATGATCAGAATAGACCTTTCCGAAAGGAATATTGCTAAAGTCGACTTCTGCTATACGTGATTTTGGTGCTTTATTAATGGTTATCTTATCTAGTTCTACCATTTTTAAAAGGTTTGGGTTGGGTTGGCTCGTAAAGATACTTTTTATGTGAAAATTCACCTAACAATCGTTAGGAGAATTATTTAACAATTAAACGATCAAGGCACACTTGTTGTTACCTCTACATTGCCTGAATTTTGAGCAAGTATTTATTATGGTTTCTAGCCGCATTTTTTTAGCATTTTTCGCGTTTTCCTTCTGTGCTGGGGCCATAGCACAACAAGCGCAAAGTGGATTTTTGAAACCCGGAGACTCCTTAAGTACAAAGCTTCCCACTGAAAAAATTATTTATTTACCTAAAGATGGATTTTCATTTTATGAGTTTCCATATGGTTCGTTCAAAGGAAAAATTTTGCCAGGCCCTCCAATGGAAGAGAAAATTGAAGCAGCAACTGACTCTCTATTGAAGAGTACGGTTACTGGCGTCATCATAAGACCTCATTTAGTTCCAATTGATAGATACTTTGAAACGTCAAATTCGAGATATCATCTTATGTTCGATCAACTAAAGGATGATCATGTTTTAGTATTCGGCGATAGCTATCATGGATGGATCTCAACTCAAGAGATTTCAGAGAAAGG
>DATCZR010000230.1:0-3422 GCA_036525835.1 Cyclobacteriaceae bacterium | reverse complement strand
CCACAAAAGGTATGGCACGTAAATCCTCAAACTTTAACGAGTCAGAACCACTTCGCTTAACAGGTCTTGATCCAATATTGGTTTCTCCGAAAAACCTTAGTGGTGTAATCTTCTCCAAATACGGTACAAACTTATCGTCATGCTTCAACTCCAGGTAGGCCTGATATCCTGCTTCGGCTAGTTCATCCAGCAGCACTTTATCCGATGCTGTTAAATCGGTGGCCTCCTCATTAAAAACAGCACGTTCAACACCTGCTGAAAGTAATTGCTCCAGGTTGTAACGGCAGGATTGAATCTTACCAAAGTTTGAGCTTACTGTTTGGCCCTGTACAGTCACCTGTACCTCATGATCCTCAATGGCATTTCCAAGCGAGGCGTAAAAGTCATGGGTGTTTCCACCTCCTCGTCCCGGAGGACCGCCCCGGCCGTCAAAGAATACTACTGTCATATCATATTTCCGAGCCACAGCCGTAAGTCTTTCTTTTGCCCTAAAAATAGACCAGTTGGCACGCAGGTATCCTCCATCTTTGGTTCCGTCAGAAAATCCAACCATGATGGTTTGTACGTTGCCACGCTGTTGTAAATGTTTTTTGTACTCAGGAATTCGATAAAGCGTGTCCATTACTTTTTCGGCAATAGCCAGGTCATCAATCGTCTCGAATAAGGGAACAATGTCCAGCGCAAGACCTTTTTTCTTGCCTATGGCCAGGCGGGCCAGTTGGAAAACGTTAATGATGTCTTCTACAGAACCACAGTTGCTGATTACATAGCGGTGACAACCCTTGTCGCCATTTTGCTTTTTGATTTCGTCAACTACGTAAATACTGTCAATCAGCTCCCGGATAAATGGATCTTTGATCTTAAGTTTATTGGGTTCAAAATTGTACTTCAATAGTTCGCCTACTCGCTGTTTTTCGGTGAGCTTTTCAAAACCATTAATCTTAAGCGCTTTGCGGATCTCCTCCCATGCCTGTGCATGCTTGCGACTATCCTGTCGGATGTCAATACTGGCAAAGAAAAATCCAAATATTTTTACGCGGACAATAAACGCATCCAGCAATTCCAAAAATAGGCTTTGATGTTCATTGACTAATACTGAACGCATTTTATCAAGATCATGAATCAACTCCTCAGCCCGGTGATAACCGTGGCCAGGATAATATATGGCCTGGTACACTTTTTTTTCCGTTTCAATTACCAGTTGATCTACACCGCGGAAGGTGAGCCTACGCCTGAGCTTGCGCAAATCGCGGTGATAACATTTTAAGATTGTCTCCTTGAGCCTGGCAGCCACTTGTAAAGTTATTTTGGTAGTCACAAAAGGGTTGCCATCACGGTCGCCTCCGGGCCAAAACCCTATTCGAAAAAGATCAAAATTTGACCAATCGTGCTGATCAATGTTTAACTCCTGAAGTAAGCGGGATACAATATTTGGCGCTGCGTGGTAAAAAACATTCTCCAGGTACCAGCACAGGCTGATGGCCTCTTCGTAAGGAGTAGGCTTTTCTCTGTTTTTAATGGCCGTGATGCCAAGCTGGCGTAGTAATAAATTGATGTCCGACAGGTTTCTTTTCCTGATGGCGACTTCCAGATCATTGATAATGCCCAGCACATTACCCGGATAAAATTGGGTTGGGTGCGCGGTAAGTACCACACGCACGCTAAACTTTTCCAGCTTCTTCAGCAACTTTACTTTTTGTTGTGTTGAAGAACGAATGATCAACGCATTCACGGTACCTTTTCCATCCAGATCATACACTTTATCAAAAGCAGCATCTTCTACCGAATCAAAAAGCACCACCTGCCGCTCGGTGTACTGGATAAACTTAAACAGCAAGTTAAATTGCTCATGCCTTGAAGCGGTAGGAATAAAGTCAGCAAAGAATTGTTCAATAATATCTTGTGGATCTTTACCCGCTGCGAAGCCTTCTTCGGCATATTGTTGAACGAAAGGCAGTAACGTCCCTGTGCGATAGATATGACTGAATGGAAGGTTGAGAAAAAGACTATTGTAAATGTGGTAATTGGTAGCAACCATTTCTTCAAAGGGCTTAGTCATAGTTAAAGTTATGAAAACAGATTACCATTAACCCTACCGTTTACAATTTTGCTTTCCGCAAACGTGTGAAGGAAGGCAATTAACATTGAGTTCGCAGAAATAACCTAAAAGTTAACGCAATGGAAGACAAATTACTTATTGTTTTCTCCAGTGAATCAGAAATAAAATCGTCTCAACAAATTATATTAAATGATTAATCAGTAAACAGTCAATTGCGAATCAACGTCATTAACTTTTACTAATTTTGTGCACTTAAACCGCAAAAGATCAGATGACAACAACTGACGCAAAGCAATTAATAGCAGGGGCTATAACCACTCAGGATTCATCGGAATGGGTAGACCTGGGCTGTGGCGCGGGTACTTTCGCCTATGCGCTGGCTGATTTGTTGGCAGTAGAAAGTAAGATCCATGCGGTAGATAAACTTCAGCAGTATTTGAACTCGAGGAAAGCTGGAGTCACGCTTGAGTTTATCAAAGCAGACTTTGAGAAACAGGAAATGCACTTCAAAAACATAGCTGGGGTAATCATGGCCAATTCACTTCACTACGTTGAAGATCAACTTGACGTAATTCTTCGAATCAAACCTTGGTTAAAGGCAGATGGAAAAATTATTCTCATTGAATATGATACAGTTGATAGCAATGCCTGGGTACCCTACCCAATCACTTATGAAAGAGCAACTGAAATGTTTGAGAGTGCCGGATTTACTTCAGTTACTAAAATAGGTGAAATGAATTCACGCCTTCGCCAGGAGACTATTTTTTGTTGCATGGCTATGTTATAGTCCTGCTTTACCTGATATGTTTATCGGATACAATCTTTTACCCAAGACTTTTAGCGTGAAAGAACTTCAGTCGATCTATGAAGCCATATTGGGCCGCCAATTGAATAGAACTAATTTCAAAAGGAAGATGATCTCCTATAAAATTTGGGTTCAGACTTTTAGCGCTGATGTGCGATGTCAAAAAAAAACCCTCTGGATACCAGTAGGGTTTTTTCTTCAACTGTCACTGACCAATTAAAATTTGTACCCGACAATCTTATTATCACCTGCAGAATAGAACACCTGCCCTGTGACACCATCCATGGTATAGTTAGGCGCGTTGTCTTTTCCTAAATCAATACTTCCTTCAGTGGCGCCCGTATTCTTATTCACCTTCATCAGTACATTGTTCTTGTCTTGTTTGGTTAAAACCACCGTAAAATCATTGGCACTTTGCGTTGCTTTGAATCGGGCGTTTGCAGCCTGAAATGATTTCTTCGCAAAATCAGAAGCGGCATTACCCAGTTCTCCGTAAGCCGCTCCTACTCCTTCTAAGATGACACCTGTGCCCTGCTCATTATTAGCTTTGGCCTGTTG
>DATCZR010000229.1:0-2773 GCA_036525835.1 Cyclobacteriaceae bacterium | reverse complement strand
TATCTCCATGGTTCGTGTCCCCACGAACCATCCCTATCTCCGTGGTTAGTGTCCCCACGAACCATCCCTATCTCTATCTCCGTGGTTCGCGTCCCCACGAACCATCCCTATCTCCATGGTTCGTGTCCCCACGAACCATCCCTATCTCCGTGGTTAGTGTCCCCACGAACCACATCCCTAAACTTAGCTGTCCTAATTCGAACGGATGTGTCCTGATTCGGATAGTAATCAGGCTAATATAAGCCATTACAAGTCTGGAGATCTCATTTTTTCGTCTGGCATCACTATTGTCATCATTGACTGAACCAACAAAGGACCCATGCTGATCAACTACCTCAAAATTGCCATCCGCACCCTGCTCAAATTCAAAGAATATGCTGCCATTAACCTAATTGGTCTGGGGCTTGGCATCACTACCGGAATATTCATTTTATTATATGTTACTGATGAACTTTCCTTTGATCGATTTCATGAAAAGGCGGATAGAATATACCGCGTTGGAACAGATGCGGCAGACATTAAGACGGGCGCCATCAGTGGTACTTTAGAAACCAATGCATGGCCGGTTGGGGCACTGCTCAAAGCAGAATATCCGGAGGTCGAAGCGGTTGTTTACACTCGAAATGGATCCAACCTTCGCATTATACAGGAGGGTAGGCGATACGAGGAAAGAATATTTTATGCGTCACGGGATTTCTTTAATCTATTCAGTTTCCAGTTCAAGGCAGGTAACCCGGCTACGGCACTGAATGAACCCAATAGCGTAGTGATTACAGAGGTTCTCGAAAAGAAATATTTTGGTGATAATAATGCATTGGGCAAAATCATGATCTTCTCAGATACGCTGTCATTTGTTGTTACCGGGGTGATGAGAGATGTGCCCTCACAATCACACATGCAGTTTGACGTGCTTATTTCATTCGATACTTATTTGCAAATCGACAAGAGCTTCAGTTACGATGGAGGGTGGGGCAATATCAACATGAGAAACTATATCCTGTTGAAAGAAGGAGTTGACAAGGAATCTTTCTTTGTGAAAGCCAGAAACTTATACATGCTTCATGTCAAGGAGGACATGGAAAAATGGGGGATGTACATGTACGTGAGTTTCGAGCCGCTTATGGATGTGTACCTTAAATCTCACAGGGGCAATGGCATGGGCCCATCGGGTAACATGGAACGGGTTTACCTGGTTTCAGGAATTGCCCTATTCGTCATCCTGCTGGCGTGTATCAATTTTGTAAACTTAACTACTGCGCGTTCAACCTATCGGGCCAAAGAGGTTGGATTACGCAAAGTTTCCGGATCGTCAAGGGGCGCATTGATTCGTCAATTCATAAGCGAATCTTTCATCATGGTGTTGGTGTCTTTGTTCTTCGCGTTGGCATTGGTAGGAATTCTTTCACCGTTGTTTAATGAACTGATGGCTAAAAGTTATGGCCTCTCAAGTTTGCTTCAGCCTCAGTTTTTATTCGGATTGCTTGGGTTGATGACAATCATTACTTTGTTGTCTGGCTACTATCCCGCGGTGGTCCTATCTGGATTGCGTCCTGCGGATGTGTTAAAGGGTAAATTGCAGGCAAGCTCAAAAGGAGTCCAGCTGAGGAGGGCCCTTGTTGTATTTCAATTTATGATTTCAGCCATACTCATCGTGTTTACCCTGGTGATCAATGATCAGTTAAATTTCATGAAGAACAGAGATCTTGGTTTTTCTGGCGACCAGATCCTGGTGGTGAATGTGTCCAAGCTGCCATCGAGGGAATTCATTAAGCCGGCTAGTTTCAAAAATGACCTTACTCAAATGGCATTAGTGGATAAGGTTACTTTTTGTAATGCACTGCCTGGCAAACCGGGTTGGGTCGGACAGTGGGCTAATCCAGCAGATAAAACCTCAGAGGAAACTGTTGGGGTAGAGTATATGTCCATTGATGAAGACTACCTTGCTACACTGGATCTAAACCTGGTGGCGGGTCGCAATTTCAATCCCGATGCTCCCGCTGAATTGGAAGAAGGATTGATTATCAACGAGACCGCAGTCGCTGCGATGGGTTGGGAAAGTGCTGCTGATGCCATTGGAAAGAAAATTACTTCGCCTTCTCAACATCCTGCCGGCACCGTAATCGGTGTGGTTAAGGATTACAATGAATTTGGGTTACAGAGAAAAATATATCCCATGACCATGGATTATGCGCCGGCTTACTCCAGGTATTTTGCCGTCAAATACAATGCAGCCAATACAGAAGATTTATTAACGAGTGTGGGCAGCCTGTGGAAAAGCTATTACGAGGGCTATGATTTTGAATACTTTTTTTTGGATGAAAACTTCGAACGGCAATATCAAGCGGAGCAACGCTTGTCAAAAGTTTTTAATATATTTTCTGGCGGATCGATATTAATCGCGGTGATTGGATTATTCGGACTTGTTTCATTCATGGTGGTTACACGCACCAAGGAAATAGGAATCCGAAAAGTGTTGGGTGCAAATGTATTCAGCATTCTAAGATTACTTTCGACTGAATTTTTATGGCTGGTGCTGATCGCCAATGTTATTGCCTTTCCTGTGGTGTGGTACTTTGCTAATCAATGGCTGCAAGGCTTTGCTTATCGAACTACTTTGAATCTTACTCTTTTTGTACTACCCATTTTGGGAGCACTCCTAATTACCTTAATTACAGTGGGTGTTCAAACGCTCAAAGCGGCTGTCGCAGATCCGGTTGATTCGCTGAGATATGAATAGTTTTTTTCAGCCCCGCAATCGTGCTTGCCTTATCTC
>DATCZR010000228.1:0-3303 GCA_036525835.1 Cyclobacteriaceae bacterium | reverse complement strand
ACAGCCGCAACTCGCCAAAGTGCTACCGAATTCCAAAGCGAAACCACTTTCATTTGTGGAAGGTGTGCTTCAATTTTCTTCCACACGTTTTCGCCCGGGGTTTTATCATCAAAAGCATCTCTGTTGCGCTTGATGAATTCGTTTAGTGGATCTTTCATATACCTATTCTTCAATGTTCAGTAAAATTTCCTTCAGCTTCTTTTTCGATCTATTAAATTGGGATTTAGAAGTCGATTCTGAAATACCCAATATTTCGGCAATTTCTCCGTGGTCATAGCCTTCCAACAAATACAACGAGAGCACCATCCGGTAACCATCCGGCAATTGCTCGATGGCATGCTTAACCTTCTCCACGGTGAATGGAAAATCCATGATTTCTTCCGACTCCTCGATCACATCTATCTGCCGGTTTTCCGGAAATCGCTCCGTTCTTCTTTTATTAACCGCGTTGATGGCCTTATTCACCACTATTCGTTTTAGCCAGGCTCCAAACGTGGCGTCCCCCCGATAGCGGCTCAAATTCCGAAAAGCGCTAATGAAAGCCTCCTGCAGCACATCTTCTGCCTCTGCCTCATCTCGCACGATGCGGTAGCCCACATTATACATACTCCTGCTGTACTGTTTATACAGCCTAAAAAAGGCGTCTCGGTCGCCCTGGAGGCACCTTTTTACTAATTCATCCTGAATATGTTCAGTAGAGGCGCCCAAACAAGTTTAGCTCGTAATAAAGGACTCGGTTCACCACGACAAGTTGCATCAATCGGTTACTTTTTATTCAGCTCTGTAAGATTAGTGACTGCTGGCGCAAAATCGGGAGCCAGCTTAATGATTTCCTCATATATCTTTCTGGCACCTGCCTTATCCCCCTTGCCTTCCAGAATCAGCCCTTTCAAATTCATCACCGGGTACTTCATGGGGAAGTCTTTTGGTTCGTTCTTCGTGTCGTTGAAGCCGATCATGAGGGTACTGGCCTCCGGCTTTGACAAGAGGATTTCAACGTTGGTTAGGCCCTCCTCGAATCGCTTCAACTCCAGCTGTAAAAAAGCGATTTTATACAGTGTTACTATGTTATTCGAAATCAAGTATTGCGTTTCATAATTCTGAAGTGCCCTGTCCAAAATTCCTAATCCCTCAAAAGAGGCAGCTGACAGTTCCAGGTAATCCAGGTTTTTAGAATCGCGGGCCAGCAATTCCTGACTTACCAAAGTAGCCGAAGCATACTGTCTGTTTTCAAAATAGTAATAAGCCAGGTTGTAAATCAAGGAGTCATTCTTTGGATTAAGCATAATCATATCATACAGGGCATCTTTGGCAATGTCACTATCGCTCCACCTGGATGCCAATGCATATTTGTTTTGCAGGTGACGGAAAACAGAATCACTGTTTACTTTTGCTTTGGGTTTAGGCTGTGGGGATGGTGTGGCCGGTTCTGCAGGCTGTTCTTCCTGCTTACTTGCCTTTTTTCTTTGTGCCTGACCATTTATAACGCCTCCGAACAAAAAAATCACACACAATACACTGATCGTAATTCTCATAAATAAAATGGTTTCAACGTTTAATTTCTGTAATTGACAGACCCCTTTTCCTTGCCAATGCCAACATCAACTGGTAGGCCTGGTCTTTATCATTTTCAATATCGCCATCCAATATGGCATCTTTAATTTGTTCTTTTATTTCTCCAACAATCGGACCAGGAGCAACATTCAGCGCCTTAATTATTTCATCACCCGATATTGGGGGTTGAAAGCACCGTATTTTATCCTTCTCTTCCACCTGCCCCATTCTGCTCTCCACCAAATCAAAGTTTTTCAGGTACTTGGCTACCTTGGCCCCATTCTTTGAAGTGATGTCGGCACGGCACAGGCGCATGAGCGCATCCGTGTCTTTGCCCGCTTCAAACAACAGTCTTCTAATCGCGGAGTCCGTAACTTCTTTGGCCAGCGCAATGGGTCTCAAATGTAATCTAACCAACTTCTGAACAAAATGCATTCGTTCATCCATGGGTAGTTTCAGCCTGCGAAAAATACCCGGCACCATGCGTGCGCCTTTTTCTTCATGGCCATGAAAAGTCCAGCCCTGCTGTTTATCAAAACGTTTGGTAACCGGTTTGGCAATATCATGCAGAATGGCGGCCCACCTCAACCATAAATCATCCGAAACCTGAGCCACATTATCGAGTACCTGAAGCGTATGATAAAAATTATCCTTATGGCCCTTGTTGTCAATATTCTCAACACCCTGCAGGGCCACCATCTCGGGAAAGAACTCCTTGAGCAAGCCGCTGTGAAAAAGCAACTTGAAACCATAGGAAGGAGTTTCGGTCAGCATGATTTTATTCAATTCATCGATTACCCTTTCTCCTGAAACAATCTTTAACCTGGACGCATAAGTCGATATGGTTTCAAAGGTGGTGGCTTCGATATCAAAATTCAATTGCGCTGCAAATCGAATGGCCCTTAACATGCGCAACGGATCATCAGAAAAAGTGATGGCCGGATCCAGCGGAGTACGCAAAATCTTTTTCTTCAGGTCGTTTACTCCGTCAAACGGATCTACCAGTTCTCCCCAATTCTTTTCATTCAAGCCAATGGCCATCGCGTTGATGGTGAAGTCCCTCCTGTTCTGATCATCTTCAATCGTGCCATCTTCCACAATGGGTTTTCGTGAATCCACGCGGTAGGACTCTTTTCTGGCACCGACAAATTCCAGTTCAAAGTCTTTCCAGTCGATGCGGGCAGTTCCGAAATTTTTGAACTGCGTTACCCGAAGTCCGCCCAAAGACTCGGCCACCTTTTCTGCCAGCTTAATTCCACTCCCCACACAAACGAAGTCGATATCCTTGCCTGGTCGATTGAGCAGGACGTCGCGAACGAATCCGCCTACTGCATAGGTATCCATGCCCAGGTCGTCAGCGGCCTTTCCCACTTTGCTAAATATCTGATTATTAAGTAATTCGGATGATAAATTCATTGCCTATGCTACCGGGTGGATCAGGCAGTAAAGGTAACGTTTTTGAAAAGATTTATTTAGTTCAGGTGAACACCGCTCTGATGATGGTTCGTGAGGACACGAACCATGGATATGAGGTAGGCGGTTCGTGAGGACACGAACCATGGAGATAGGAGTAGTTCGTAAGGATGGTTCGTGGGGACTCGAACCATGGATTGGGGCCACCGACTGCATAACATTCAAAATCGAGTCGGTCTGCAGCAGCCCCTACACAGCTAAATATCTGATTATTAACAAGTTCTGATGAGAAATTCATTGCCTATGCTACCGGGTGGATCAGGCAGTAAAGGTAAC
>DATCZR010000227.1:0-4873 GCA_036525835.1 Cyclobacteriaceae bacterium | reverse complement strand
TTTTATATGGGTAAAAATAGTCCAACCCGCCAGGAGTTCATCATTGAAAACCTGAGAATTGAAATGGACATAGTGAAAGAAGAATTAGAACCTGAACAATTAGAAGCTTAAACGCAAAAGCTCAAATGGCTAAAAAGAATAAGGAAAAAGTTGTTAAGCCAAAAATAGCAAAGTCGAAAAAATCACCGAAAGGGGATGATGAGATGCACGACATTGAGTCGGTAGATGGACTTTATCAGCACTGGTTTCTGGATTATGCGTCCTACGTGATTCTGGAAAGGGCTGTGCCCCGAATCGAAGATGGCTTGAAACCTGTGCAGCGCAGAATTGCCCACGCCATCAAAGAGATGGATGATGGCCGGTTCAATAAAGTGGCTAATGTGATTGGCCAAACCATGCAATATCATCCGCATGGTGATGCCGCCATAGGAGAGGCCATGGTGAATCTGGGACAAAAGGAACTGTTGCTTGAGACCCAGGGAAACTGGGGAGATGTCAGGACGGGTGATAGTGCCGCGGCCCCTCGATACATAGAAGCCCGCTTGTCCAAATTTGCTCTTGAAGTTGTTTATAATCCACAAACCACGGAGTGGCAATTGTCCTACGATGGCAGAAAGAAGGAACCAGTAACACTGCCCGTGAAGTTTCCCTTGCTGCTCGCTCAAGGGGTGGAGGGTATCGCTGTCGGACTTTCAACTAAGATACTGCCGCACAACTTTTGTGAGCTTATCAAAGCCTCTATTGATGTGTTGAAAGGTAAGAATCCCAAAATCTACCCCGACTTCCCGGGCGGGGGCTATGCTGATTTTACCGAGTATGATCAGGGCCTTCGAGGAGGACGTATCAAAGTAAGAGCAAAGATTGAGATATCAGACAAAAAGATACTGGCTATCAAAGAGATACCATATGGTGTAACAACTACATCTTTAATAGAATCGATAGTTAAGGCAAGCGAAAAAGGAAAGATCAAGGTGAAACAGGTCGTGGATAACACGGCCAAAGATGTGGAAATTTTGGTGCACTTGCAGCCGGGACATTCACCTGAGATTGTCATGGATGCGCTCTATGCCTTTACAGACTGTGAAGTCTCCATTTCACCCAATGCCTGTGTAATTGTGGAGGATAAGCCACGATTCATGAAAGTGAATGAGATACTCAAGTACAACACAGAGCAGACTGTAAAACTTCTTAAAAGTGAGCTGGAAATCAGGAGAGATGAGCTCATGGAGAAAATACTGTTCTCCTCTTTGGAAAAGATCTTTATAGAAAAAAGGATTTATCGGAACATTGAAGAGTGTGAAACCTTTGAGGAGGTGATTACCACAATTGACAAAGGGTTAAAGCCATACAAGAAGCAATTCTACCGCGAAATTACCCGAGATGATATCATTAGGTTAACAGAAATCAAGATCAAAAGGATATCTAAGTTTGATTCATTTAAAGCAGACGAACTGCTTAAGAATCTGGAAGATGAGCTCAAGCAAACCAAGCATCACCTGAGGCACCTTACTGACTACGCCATTGATTATTATCAAAATTTATTGAACAAGTATGGCAAGGGAAGAGAGCGCAAAACTGAGATCAAGAGCTTCCAGACAGTAACCGCGGTAGAGGTAATTGCCAACAATCAGAAGTTGTATATAAACAGAACAGACGGATTTATTGGATGGGGTTTGCGCAAGGATGAATTCATTGCAGAGTGCTCTGAAATAGACGACATCATTGCCATTCGCAAAGATGGAAAAGCCATCGTTTCACGTATTTCAGAAAAGGTGTTTATGGGCAAAGATATCCTATATGCAGGTGTCTGGAAGAAAGGAGATGAGCGGATGGTCTACAATATCGTTTACTCCGATGGCAAGAGCGGAAAGTCTTTTGTCAAGCGTTGCACCATACCTGCCGTCATCAGAGACAAAGAATATGACCTTACCCAAGGCAATACAAATAGCAAGATTCATTACCTCAGTGCTAACCCCAATGGAGAGGCAGAAGTAGTGCAAGTAAAGCTTACCGCTGGAAGTACAGCACGTAAGAAAATCCTGGAATTTGATTTTTCTGAACTGGAAATAAAAGGAAGAGGATCACGTGGCAATACCATTACAAAATATCCTATCCGGAAAGTCGAATTATTACAAGCAGGGGTGTCCACCCTTAGCGGATTGGATTTGTGGTTCGATCCCATTGCTGGACGGATGAACAAAGAGAAGCGTGGCAAGCATGTCGGAAAGTTTGATGGAGATGATTTGATCTTGTCCATTACTAAAAGCGGTAATTATAAGTTGACCGGATTTGAATTGAATACGCGCTTTGAGCCAGACGAAAAGACATTATTGGTAGAGAAATTCAACCGCAAGAAGGTCATTTCTGCGGTTTATATCGATGGTGAAAGCAAACAGTATTTTGCCAAGCGTTTTCAGATTGAAACCAACACCATAGACAAGGATTTTGGATTTATTACGGAGTCGATTGGGTCACGTCTTGAATATGCAAGCACCTCAGATAGCCCTGAAGTGGAGGTGGAGTTGGTTAAAGGAAAAGGAATGACTAAAGAAACAGAAATAATCAACATTGAAGATATCATAGACGTGAAGGGGTGGAAAGCGATGGGCAACAGACTCTCACCGCATAAAATCTCGAAGCTACGGCCAGTAGAAGATCAAGAGACTGAACCAACTGATGAAACCACTGGAGACGTGAGTGAAACGAAAGGGGCTAAACCCTCGCGAGTTCAATCACAAAAAAAAAAACCGGAAAACGAGGAGCCGAACCAAAAAGAGCGAGAGCAAAAAGAAAGTCCTCAGCCAAAAAATCCAAAGGCCAAAATCAGGGAAGGTCAAAGCCAAAACCAAAAGGCCGAACAAGCAAACCTCTTCGAGGAAAAAAGCAAACCCCAAAAAGAAATCTCAAAACCAAAGACAAACGGTAATAAAGAGAAGAAAGTAGAAAGCAAAGCTTTTGGGGTAGGTGAAACTATTGAGCTGGATTTATAATCCAAAAAAGTTCCAGTCTGCTTTGCTGAAATTATTGCATTGCTTCTCCACATCTGGAAGAAGCAATGCAACTTTTACAAGCATGTAATAGCGATTATTTCGCTTCCTCCTCCTTAGTTCGTTCGGCCAGCAAGGCTTCGTATTTGACTTTTATTTCCTCGTCTTCCTTTAGTGCTTTCTTTACCGCATTATAAGTTTTAGCACCTATGTAATCGATGGCAAGTGATTGGAAGGCCGCATTTATTTTAGCAGTCTCTTCATCTTTCTTGGCTGCCACTGCTTTAATAAACTCAATCTCCACTTCGGTGGCTTCTGCTTCGGCTAACTTGGTCGTGTCATCTATGATTTTGCTCAGGTCATTGTATCTGGATGCTGAAACTTCCTCATTACCTTTTACCATCTCGGTTATGGTTTCAATCAATGCAGTCTTCATATTTTCAATAGAATCCATGGCTACTGCATACCGGTTCAAATCATCATCTGTAATAGCATCGTCTTGGGCCTTGGCCACATTGCCAAACATACAGGCCATGAGAAATAGAAATAGTACTTTACGCTTCATCATTAAGGGTTTTAGGTCATTACTAAACTGATATAACCCGCAAAATACGACTTTCAGCTTTTTACTCAACCCTTTTTTTACTAAAACTGCTTTTATAAAGAGTTGTAAAGGCTTATTACTACCACTATGTGCGTTAAAATAAATTCATATTGGATTCAATTCAGTATTGATAGGCCTTGCAGTGAATTGATTGATGGACCATTATATTTGCTCATATTCAAAAATTAATCCGGAATTTGTCTGCATCTGCCGATTTTGATCTTATTATCAATCACCTGGGAAGCTTCATTACCGATCATAAAAAGAATTTGGTGGAGGAAGTGCTCAGCCATAGGACGCGGTACATTACCCTGGTGCTGGAAGATATCTATCAATCTCAAAATGCTAGCGCAGTGTTCCGCACAGCAGAATGTTTTGGTGTTCAGGATATTCACCTAATTGAAAATCTGAATAAATACTCCCTCAGTCGTGGGGTACTTAAAGGAGCAAACAAGTGGCTGAACTTAATCCATCACAACTCATCTGATGACAATACAGCATCTTGCTTTCAACAATTAAAAGATGGTGGATATAAAATTCTGGCTACAGCGCCTAACGCTGTGCAGTCAATAAGTGATGTGGATGTTTCTGAAAAGGTGGCTTTGATACTTGGCAATGAATTGAATGGCCTTTCAGATTATGCAAAAAAGCATGCCGATATTCAGGTGAAAATTCCCATGTATGGATTCACTGAAAGTTTAAATTTGTCCGTTAGTGCAGCAATTGGAGTGAGCGAGTTAATCACAAAGCTACGAAGATCCAAAATCAAATGGCAACTTTCTCTGACTGAACGAAAAGAGTTGAAGCTATTGTGGTATCGGAAGTTAGTTCGCAATTCCGCAATTATTGAAAAGAGTTATTTAAATTCTATTAAGTAACTTTGTGGAAGGCTTTTTTTAGTTTCGTGTCTATATGATTTTTTTTTTGAAGGGGCTTCGACTATTTTTTTATATATCTGTAGCTCTTATGCTATTTGTGGTAATTGCAAATGTGTGGATAGTTGCGAGCACTGCTGACAGTGTATTCGATGATCATAGAAAAATCGCCAACAATGATGTAGCGCTTGTATTGGGAACCAGTCACCTGCTTACTGATGGAAGTCCGAACCCTTTTTTTAGTGATCGAATGGAGATGGCGGCACTTCTCTACAAGGAAGGCAAAATCAGGCATTTCATTGTAAGTGGTGATAACAGAACAAGGTATTACAATGAGCCTGCTGAAATGAAGAAGGCATTATTAAAACTGGGCATACCCGCCTCTTCCATTACCTTGGATTACGCTG
>DATCZR010000226.1:0-7837 GCA_036525835.1 Cyclobacteriaceae bacterium | reverse complement strand
CTTACCACATCCATTTCTTGTATGGGTCCATGGCAAGTCTGACATTCCACGCCAGCCACATTGACGTGCTGAGAGTGATTGAAATAGGCGAGATCCGGTAAATTATGAATACGCACCCATTCTATAGGTGTGTTGCTCTCGTAAGCAGCCACAATCTTGGCAATTTCACTTTCCCCAGTGATGGTGCCTTTGCGAATTTGGGTATGGCAGTTCATACAAATATTAGGTGAAGGAATGTTGGCGCTGCGGCCCTTGGCTGCTCCTGTATGGCAATAGATGCATTGGATTTCATATTGACCAGCATGCACCTTGTGTGAGAAGGCAATGGGTTGCTTGGGCTCATAGCCCTGCTGAACACCAATGGAAAACAAGCCATCAATGATCGTTTTAAAGGATATACCAGCTACTATAAATACAACCAGGAAAATAAAACCAGAACTTTGCATTATAGTCCCTAGAGTAAATGGTGAATGCACCACTTCTTTCTCTGATTCAGAAAGCTCCTTTTGGTCGAGATAGCGCTTGAGCGCATTGATGATAAGTCCAAGAATGACCAGCAATAAAACCAGAATGATAACCATTCCGATCATGATGGCATTGAGATAAGTAGTTGGTAATGAGGCTCCTCCTCCCCCGTCACCACCGGCGGCAACGGTCGCCACTTCTTCTGGTTTTTCTGCCTCTGCTTTCACATAAGCCATAATAGACAAGATCTGATCATCAGTGAAAGCAGTAAACGCGGTCATTAGCGTTTTGCCATTCTCCTCATAGATTTTGTTGGCATACTCATCTCCACTGGCAATTACTTTGGAAGAATTTCTTACAAAGTTCTTTATCCAGTCCATTGAAGGTGCTCTGTCGTATACTCCAGCCAGGGCTGGACCAATAAGCTTCGTTTTAACCCTGTGACAAGACTTACAGTTGGCTTCAAAAAGAGTTTCGCCACTTGAAATGATGGCTGGGTCTAATGAAATTTCCTGAGCGAAAGTGGTTGAGCTAATTACAATGAAGAGAAATACATAGATATTCTTAAAAAAACCAGAGATTTGGTGCGTCATCGTGATTTGTTTAGGTGTCCGGTTTATACGGAGGTGCACAAATCTACATTCGTAATGCATTATTTCAAACTTATTTTTTTTCCGGGCGGTATTATTTTGGAATCGTTTGGATGTCCTCCTCGAGCGCACAAATTCTGTTTAATGGTCGATACTAAATTGTGTAGAATTGTGCAATTTAGAATCAATTTAAATAAAATTTTCACCTCTCCACCATGATAAGCCCTTTTGAATATGTAAGTGTACTCATTTCCATCATTTTAGGGCTTGGAATAGCACAAATCGTAACCGGTTTAGCAGACATCATTCATCAGTGGCAACGCATCAAACTCTATTGGCCCCATACTTTGTGAATGATTATCATCTTCTTCCTTCACATTCAGGAATGGTGGAACATTTATGATCTCAGAACATATGAAGTTTGGCGTCTGCCCACTTTTTTGTTTATCAGTCTTTACCCCATCAACTTATTTATACTGGCACGTCTCTTATTTCCTCTTCACGATCATGAGGAGGTGGTGTTGGATTACAAATCATTTTAATTTTCTAACTACCGCAAATTCTTTTGTATCATCATTGCTGCAGCGATCCTATCAGGCATTGAAAATTATGTGATCGCTGACCGAGGCTTGGAAGGCATCCTTTTGCAACTCATTATTATAATCACCTTGGCCGTGATGGCCTGGAAGAAAATTGAAAAAGAGTGGATCTCAGCAACTTGGTGGTTGATAAGGTACACTCATAAAAAAGGCCCTGATTTTCTCCAGGGCCTTTTTTATAATAAGGAATATTTCAATTAATACAGGTAATCCAGCGCAGTGCGGTCATCATTATTGAATGGCCTGTCGCCTCCGTCGGTGCAAGCAAGCATCCAAGATTTGGCCTGAAGTGTTGCGCCCGTGGGTGTTCCTGGAATATGATTAGCTCCTACTCCACCGTCACCTTCGTTGGAAAGACCTCCTCCGCAGCTGATGCTTCTGTCGAAGTAATCGGTATGTCGGAAGCCAATGCAATGACCCATCTCATGCGCCATGATAGTGGCAATACCATTGACAGATAATCTGTACGTAGATTCCAGTACACCACTCATTTTTATTTCACCGTAAGGATCTCCACTTGATGTGGGAAATCCGGCAGATCCTAATATCCCTCTTCTTTCATCCCCTTTAGCCAAACGCGTAAATACTATATCAGCGTTTGAAGAAGTTACTCTCTGCATAGACAATGTTAGGTTCTGTCCATTATAGCGGCTAATGGCTTCGTCCACAGCGGCCACATAAGTAGCGCTGAATCCGGAGCTGCCTCCTTTGCTGCCCTTGCCTCCTCCGGATGATTCTTCCGGAATATACACTGTAATCACGCGGGGTGTGCTGGTCACCAAATTGTTCGTAGAGTACTGCTCCACATTGGCTATCCTTTTACCTTGTCCCATTGTTGCGAGGTCATTGCCGGTCAGGTAAATGTCACCCTCCACCAGATACCCTGCATCGAATCGAATGGGCTTCTGATCATAAATATTAAATCCGAGGCTAACGAGTTTGCCGAGTACATCATCGGAAATCTGATCAGCGTTCATGTCCGCTGGCTCCTGGCAGGAGTAAAATACTCCAGATCCGATGAGTATCAAGCAAAGAAAGGTTAAGATTTTCTTCATATGTAAGGGTTTAGGATTAATTGGTATACCAAAATAGGAAATTGATTGTTGAAAATTGTAAAATTCAATCGCCTTTTTTTAGCCAGAACTTTCCCCTTTATTTGGTTTCTTTGACAGGATTTTATCCAAAAAGGGTCATCATGTACCTGGCTAAACAAATGTTTTTTGCTGCGTTTTTCGCGTTGCTCGGTACCATGGGGTACAGTCAGGCTGTGCTCTCCCCGGCCTTGCTTGCCCAGGAGGATAGCCTTGAACCGACCCAAACAATTTTGTCTATCAGTGTAAGGGATCCCCGTATGTTTGAACAGACATACAGTGCTCACCTCGTGATTCACAAGCCACTTGCTGCTGTCAACTGCTTTCTCGTTACCATGCCCGCGCATTCGGTTTTCGAGCAGCTGAAACATGATACAAACATTCTCTTTATTGATTTGCTGCACCGTAGGGTCAAGCCCGAAGCAGCATTGGATTTTGTCAACCCGGCATTCAACCGCATTACACAGGCACGTACCGTATTTCCTTTAGTGCGTGGCGCAGCACACAATATCTCCATTAAAGAACTGAGCTTCGATCCTAATCAAATTGATATTGTTAATCGCACCTTCACCACGCCCGTATCACCCAGCGTGCAAGAGCAACATGCTACCAACATGGCTATCTTGATAGGTGGTGGTGGTAATTCTTCTTATCGGGCGCTAGGGGTAGCTCCGCAGGCACGGCTCACTTCCTCCGATTTCCAAAACCTATTTCCCGATGAAGTTGACGTCTTTATCGGCAACCGGATTTACGTTCAGAATCACAGCTATGGAGCCGGCATTGAAAATTACTACGGCAACGAGGCCTTCGCTTATGATCAGCAAGCGTCACAGCAGACTTCCCTTATGCATATTTTTTCTGCCGGCAACAAAGGAACAACAGGACCAACATCGGGTCCTTACGCCACGCTGGCTTATGCCAACCTTACAGGCAACTTCAAACAAGCCAAGAATGTGCTGGTTGTGACTGCCGTGGACAGTACGCTCGGGGTAAACGCCCTCAATTCCCGCGGGCCAGCTTATGACGGTCGTCTGAAACCTGAGCTCACCGCCTATGGGCAGGGGGGCACTTCAGACGCTGCGGCTATCGTCTCCGGTATCGCCACACTGGTGCAAGAAAAGTATGAAGCGATGCAAGCGGTTTTGCCAGCAACTTCGCTTGTCAAGGCTGTCCTCATTGCCACAGCCGAGGATATAGGTTCTGCTGGCATTGACTTTACCTATGGGTATGGAAGTGTCAATGCCTACAAGGCACTGAAGCTGGTGGATTTGGGGCAGTATGCTTTAGCGAACCTTACTCCTAATGATGCCGTTTCTATTCCCATCAAGATACCTCCTGGTGTGGCGGAAATAAGAATAGCTATTTGCTGGACCGATCCTGCTGCCTTGCCTAATTCATCTATTGCCCTGGTAAACGACATTGATAGTCAACTCGAATTTGGCACAGATATATTCTTGCCATGGGTACTAAGTACGTATCCGCACATTGATTCTATTGAAGCTACGCCTAAGCGCAAAGCTGACCATCTGAATACTACAGAGTACATCACGCAAAGCAACCCAGCGCCTGGAACTTACACTTTGAAACTTTCTTCGGGTCCACTTTCCACAGTCAGTCAATCGGTGTCAGTAGCCTATTGGATGACACCTGATGATTTATTTTCATGGGATTTCCCACTTTCCAACGATGTGATGGAAGGAGGCGCTTCCAACCTGTTGGTGTGGGAGGCGCAACCCGGCCTCACGGGAGACGTGTATGTCCAACTGAACCAGGGTGAATGGCTCCTTGTAGCTCCGTCTCAATCGTTGGATAACTACCTATATTGGGAGACCCCGGACACATTGGCTCACGCCCGGCTAAAGATGCAGATTGGTTCGGAAGCAATTCTCTCGGAGGAATTCCTGATCTCCCCGTTGATAAAATTAAATACGGCTTTTATCTGTACCGATAGCCTAGGTGTCAGCTGGAATGCAGTATCTGCAGCAACGGAATATAAGGTTTACACTATGGGCACTCAATATTTAGCCGAAGCCAATGTGACGAGCGAAACATTGAAAGTCTTTTCCCCATCAGGCAACTTGTACTATGCTGTCGCTCCCGTGTTGGATGGCGCGGAAGGATTAAAAAGTGAAACCATCAACTACACGCTACAGGGCGCCAGCTGTTTTCTGAATTCTTTTTCTGCCATTCGGTTGACAGGCACAAATATCCACATACAACTGCGTTTGAGTTCCATGTATCAAATTAGCCTGGTGAAAATCTATAAGACTGTTAATAGTGTAACGGAGGTACTGACTGAATACACACCCAACGAGCTGCTCTTCGATTATGATGATTCGAAATTGGTGCCGGGTACCACCATGGCGTATGAGGCAGAAATCACCTTCAACGACGGGAAAACGTTTCGCTCAGATGTAATCTATGTGCCTATCGAAAAAGTTGACGGAGCAATCTTATATCCCAACCCTGTTAGCGATGAAAGTGACCTGAATATCTTATCGGCAGGAAGTAACCGGATCTTTATGATACTGGATGGCAGTGGACGGAAGGTATACGAGGGAAAGCTTCAAACAATTGAGTCTTCGGTAGACATTATCAACTTACCGGCAGGAATCTACTTTTATAAGTTGCTCACTGCAGGGATGGTCACAGACGCAGGTAGGTTTATTAAATACTAAACTATTGGTTACAAGTGCTGGTCACTGGATACTGATTGTAGATTCAAGATGCAAAATTTAGAAACGAAGGATTCAGTAGTCATCACCCAGTGATCTAGCATCCTATCCAGGATCAAGTATCCAATTTCTCTCTGGCCACTGCGGGGAATTACTCGGTGTTCTCAGTGGTTAGGGGGTCTTGGAATTGGCATATCACTCATTTCTTTTCTAACTTTCTTGCCTACCCTATTTGTTTTACATGAGTCAATCTAAAGTACCTACCATCATCTTTTTCATCTTTTGTATTATTTCCTTTTCGATTGATGCCCTCGCCCAACGCGAACCTGTACTCAAGCAAATCGATGTGCCTCATGATTACTATTTCAGGGAGATGTATCTGCCGCAATTCACTACTGGCCCCAGTGCTGTAGCCTGGTCGCCCGATGGCGAGGAAGTAGTATACTCGATGAGTGGGACCTTGTGGAGGCAAAGGGTAGACGAAACATCAGCAACTCAATTAACCAGTGGTGGCTACGACTATCAACCCGACTGGTCGAGCGATGGTAGCCAGATTGTTTTCGCACGATACACTGGGAATGCGGTAGAATTACAGCTGCTCGAATTGGCAACCGGCAAGACGATCACGCTCACCAATGATGGACATGTCAATGTCGATCCTCGGTTTTCACCTGATGGAAGTCAGGTTGCCTATGTAAGCACGAAAGATACCGGCCATTTCAGAATTTGGATCGGCACCTTAACGAACGGAAAGCTAACCAGTATACCACTTTCTCCAGAACGTGAGACCAAAATACCGCGCTATTATTACAGCCAATGGGACCATCAACTTAGCCCTTGCTGGTCACCCGATGGGCAAAGTCTTATCTTCATTTCCAACCCGGATAATATTTATGGTACGGGGTCCATCTACAAAGCAGAAATTAACAATTCTGAAAAACTTACCTTATTAGTAAAAGAAGAAACTGCCTGGCGCACCAAACCAGACTGGTCACCCGATGGGCAACGGATTATCTACGCTTCCTACCTCGGCAGACAATGGCATCAACTTTGGATATCCACCACGGATCAGCAGGGTAACGCCTACCCAATGACCTATGGCGATTTTGACAATACAAATCCAAGGTGGTCTCCCGATGCCAATCGGATCGCCTACATCTCCAATAAAAACGGCAACACTTCCCTGTGGATACAAAATGTATTGGGTGGCAAAACGTACGAATTGCCCATTCAACAAAGAGTCTACCACCAGCCTGTTGCCACGCTGACCCTCTCCATTGTAAACGAAGCAGGTGAACAAACCCCTGCAAGAGTGTCCATCATAGGATCAGATGGTAGAAGTTACGCTCCATACGATGCTTGGATACACTCAGATGATGCATTCGACAGGTCAAAGCAACAATACGAAACGCATTACTTTCATTCCACCGGTTTATCAACCATTGAATTGCCTCCTGGAAAAGCAGAAGTAACGATTTGGCATGGACTTGAAAACAAAATTCATAAGCAATCCATCAACGTTTCAGATAAAACTACAGTGGCAAGAATCAAATTACATCCCCTATCCTTTCCCTCTTCCTGGAAAACCTGGGTAAGTGGTGATGTGCATGTGCACATGAACTACGGAGGTCATTACAGAAACAGGCCATCGCAAATGATTGCACAGGCAGAAGCAGAAGATCTGGATTTGGTTTTTAACACCATCGTAAACAAAGAGCAACGCATTCCCGACATGGAATACTTCTCCGTTGAAACGGATCGCGCTTCCAATACTAAAGTAACCTTGATGCACTCGCAGGAGCATCACACCAGTTATTGGGGTCATATGGGTTTGCTTGGTTTAAAAGATTATTATCTGATTCCAGGATATTCTACCTATCCGCAAACTGCGATAGCCAGTGCACATCCATCCAACTCAATAGTTGCCGATCTGGCGCGTGAACAAGGTGCCGTGGTAGGTTATGTACATCCTTTTTATGAAGTACCCAATCCGGCAACAGAAGAAATTCATAATGCGCTGCCTGTTGATGTAGCACTGGGAAAAATTGATTATTACGAAACGGTAGGATTTAGCTACCACAAGCCCAGTGCTGAAGTTTGGCATCGGCTGCTCAACTGTGGGTTTAGAGTTAGTGCAGCAGGTGGAACTGATGCGATGGCCAACTATGCTTCGCTGCGCGGACCTGTAGGTGTAGATAGAACGTATGTGCAAACAAGGGGTACTGCTACCGATTCGAATCAACTGGTTTCGGACTGGTTGGACGGACTAAAGAAAGGAAAAACATTGGCGACCAACAGTGCCATTTTAGGTTTCGAAATAAATCAATCCGGTCCCGGATCTGAAATACAGGTGAAAGACAAAAAAATAAAAGTGAACTACAAGGGATTTATGAGATCGGTAATACCCATGGATCATC
>DATCZR010000225.1:0-14278 GCA_036525835.1 Cyclobacteriaceae bacterium | reverse complement strand
TTGTAGGACAAGGATCGGTTACCGTCATCATGTTTTCTCTTCCACGAACCAAAGTGAAGTTCATACACAGCATAAGGCTTTGGCTTGAGCGCATTCTCTTTGCGCTTGGTCATCCATTTTTTATCTTTCCAGGAATACTTGGCATCCCAAACAATAGATGCAGTCTTGGGGGGAGTCTCTGCATATATGGCAAAAGGATCAGCCTTTTCTAAATGCTCTCCAGTATTGGAATGAATCGCATACTTATACGTCTCACCTACTTTTACGTCAGGGAAGAAGCCTTCCCAAATTCCAGATCCATCCCACCGAGGATTCAATTTATGATTTTTTGATTCCCAATGATTGAAATTGCCAATTACAAAAACCGACCTGGCGTTGGGTGCCCAGACAGCAAAGTAGGTTCCCTTCTCACCTTTGAATTCAATCTGATGAGCGCCCATCTTGTCATATAACTTAAAATGTTTTCCTGTTCTGAATAGGTGGATGTCAAAATCTGTAAAACGAGTATATGTTTCCGGGATATTAGCAGTTGCAGGGGCTGGTGTTATTGATTTTGAAGTTTTTTTCTTTCCCATTATGGCATGCTTAATCGTTCTATTGAGTCAGTAATTATTAACTATTCTTTTTTCTTCTTTTCTCTGACCTGTATCTATCCATGTGATAAAGAATTCCTCTTAAAGGAATGATTACCCAATCTGGCCGTCCATTTAATTCATAACCTAATTCATAAATCGCTTTCTCCAATAGGAAAGTGCGGATCAAAATATTGTTTTCAAGAGAAAGCTCCTTAGCCAATCCCAATCTCTGCAAATACGAACCTACATAGAACCTACTCACATAATGTTGCCATTGCTCGGCCCATGATTCAAGCAAATCTATATCCTTTTGGCGATAGTTTTCATTAATCATTATTTTACCGAATGCGGCATAGTGAAATGAACGCATCATACCGGCTACATCTTTGAAAGGATTCTTTTTTAGCCGGCGCTCACTAAATGAAAAGCCGGGCTCCCCTTCAAAATCAATGATTACAAAGTCATTGCCGGTAAACAAAACCTGGCCCAGGTGATAGTCGCCATGAATTCTCGTTTTGGCAGCATCAATTTTCACTTCGTAAATCTCCTTAAAGTATTCAAGCACTTCATCCTCCATACTCAAAATTTGCTCTCCTAACGCCCGGGTACTTTCATCCAGTTTGGATAGAGATTGTTCTAAAAGTCCAAAACGGTCACGAACCAATTTGCGCAAAGAGGAGTAAAGCGATCTTTGATAGTTTGCCGTAAAAGGTTCGGGTGAAAAAGCAGGATTGGTTTTATCCGAAGCCAACGCTAAATGCATTTCTGCTGTACGCTGGCCTAGTCTTACCACTCTTTCATAGAATCCTCTTCCAATAAATTCCTGAATGATTTCTGGCGCTTCCTCAAAAGGGATGCTTGCCTTGTTAATGAGTTTGGGGAGTTTTTCATTCCTGGCCTTGGCCATTACCCGCTCAAAAAACCGACCCACGGAATCCATGGTCATACCCCAGGCTTCTCCCTGATTTTCCACTTTGCCCTGAAGCAGTCCTAATACTGTCACTTTACCTTCATGGTCAACATACTCGATACTTCCAGCGTATTTAGGGCTATTTTCAAAACTGGTTGTTTCCGATAAGAACCTGACCATTTCCATATCAGGATTAATTTCTCTTTCCAGTTTACGATAAAACTTAAAAAAGTATTTATCATCATAAATTATGGCTGTATTGCTTTGATCAGCTTTTAATACTTTGGAATCAATCTCATCACCCAATTCTATTTTATTAAAGACACTGGAATTAAATTCAAGCACACCATCTTCCAACTTCAGTCGTGCTTTTTTCTCCATAGTCACGAACAAGTGATCCCTAAAACTTTTGTCATAACAACTATCCAAAATAAAACCCGGTACTCTGTGAATTTGAGCCCTACACACAACACTTTGAGCATGATAATCAACTTTGTCAATAATATTTTCAGAAGAGATAAAGGAGATTGGCAAGAAGTAGATTTCCGGAAGTCGTTGCACATAGTGCACTTCAATCAAGTTAAGGTAATGAGTCCTGCCATCGATCTTCACCGGAATCATTTTCAGCAAAGACATTTTTGCAATAGCTTTGGCCTTACCGGCAAACCATCTACACTTCTTCATGAAATTGGGCAGCACGTTTCGCTCGAAGAAGCGCTTTTCATTGTAGTTGCTAAACGCTTTATCCCATGATAATGCTGTGGAAAATAATGGTAATTCCTCATTGGCATCCACTTTCTCTTTCGCCTCTACGTTGTCTAATTGCAGCCAATAATAACCGTAAGGTCCCAGGGAGAGTGAGTACTGACCATTGCCCACGTTTAAAAACCTATTTTGGCTAAACACTTCAGTAACATCACAATCTTTATACTCCAACAAATCCAGTGTCGTTACCTGTGAAAATTGAGAGAGATTTGCCACCAGTATGATACGTTGACTTTCATACCTTCTGATAAAACAAAGAATTTTATTATTGCTACTTTCAATAAAACTCATCTCACCACGCCCAAAAACTACCAGCCTGTTTCTCATGGCAATCACCTGCTTTATCCACCACAACAATGAGGAAGGATTGTTGGCTTGTGTTGCCACGTTTACAGACTGATGACGATGAAGTGGATCTGTGATCAGTGGCAAATAAAGTTTTTGTGGATTAGCGGTTGAAAACCCGGCATTCAAATTCATATCCCATTGCATGGGTGTGCGAACGCCAGATCTTCCGCCCAGGTAAACATTATCACCCATTCCTATTTCATCACCGTAGTAGATAACCGGCGTACCCGGTAATGAAAAAAGTATGGTATACAACAATTCAATCTTTCTCCTATCATCATTCAACAGAGGTGCTAATCTCCTCCTGATGCCCAAATTGAACTTTGAATGAGGATCAGTTGCATAAGCTTTAAATAAATAATCCTTTTCCTCCTCAGTCACCATCTCCAAACCCAATTCATCATGATTGCGAAGAAACAGTGCCCACTGACTATTGGGAGGAGTCTTCGGGGTTTGCTCCAGGATATCTATGATAGGATAACTATCTTCTGTACGAAGCCCAAGAAACAACCGAGGCATCAACGGATAGTTAAAGTTCATATGACATTCTTTACCGTCACCGAAATATGAGGCTGCATCCTCTGGCCAGAGATTGGCTTCCGCTATCAATATTCGATTATCAAAATGCTTGTCAATATGAGATCGAATCCGCTTTAAAAAATCATGTGTTTGCGGAAGGTTTTCGCAATTGGTGCCCTCCTCTACAAATAGAAACGGAACAGAAGGCAGCCTAAATCCATCTACACCAAGCTTCATCCAGAAGTCGACAATTTTCATCATCTCCATCTGCACTTCGGCATTATCGTAATTCAACTCCGGCTGATGGCGATAAAATCGATGTAAGTAATAAGCTTTAGCTTCCTTGTCCCACGACCAAATAGATCCTTCTTCGTGCTGAACAATCTGTCTGGCTTCACTAAATTTTTCCGGTGTATCACTCCACACATAATAGTTTCTGTATCTGGAATCCGGCTTGCTTTTTCTGGCGCGCTTGAACCAGGGATGTTGATCAGAAGTATGGTTGAGAATTAACTCTGTTATCACTTTAATTCCTTTTTTATGGGCAGCTTTGAGAAACGCCTTAAAATCTGACAGCGTACCATATTGCTCATTAACTGCACAATGGTCAATCACGTCATAGCCATAATCTTTGAGCGGAGAAGCATAGAAAGGAAGCAACCAAATCGTATTGATACCCAGGTCCTCTAAATAATCAAGCTTGCTAATGAGTCCATTGAAGTCGCCAATCCCGTCCGCATTGCTGTCGCAAAATGCGCGTACGGAAAGCTCGTAAAATACAGCATCCTTAAACCACAACGCATCTCCATTATTACTTTTCGCTGGCATGCCTACATATTTGACTCATGTACTTTCAATTCAAATAAATGAAAAGGCATGCGGTTGGGCTCAAGTTCAACATAATTCCATTCTTGCGTCCACGTGTACCAATCGCTGGTAACAAGATCATTCAATTTAATATTAATATTACCTTCTAACCCCAATAACGTCCGAGGAAGCTGAACATACCCATGTTGCTTGTTGAATTGATCGAGATTAACCACCACCAAGATAATGTCGTGTAAGTCCTCTGTATACTTGATGTATGCCAGCATATTAGGATTTTCAATGGTGCAGAAGTGAATGTTCCAGGTGGAGTGCAAAGCTTGGTGTTGCTTACGAACGCGGTTGACAAGCGTAATGATGTCCGTCATCCGGTTAGTACTTTTCCAGTCGTATCTTTTAACCTCAAATTTTTCGGAATTATTGTATTCTTCCCGACCGGGAATCGGATCATTAACGCAAAACTCGTATGCTGGACCATATATACCGTAGTTGGATGAAAGGGTAGCAGCCAGTATCAAACGGATAATAAAAATGTTCTGATCTTGATGTTGCAAGTGGTACGGCAAAATATCAGGTGTATTGGGCCAAAAGTTAGGTCTGAAATAATTGCGTGACTGACCCAATACCAGTTCATTCATGTATTCCATTATCTCACCTTTGTTTACCCTCCAGGTAAAATAAGTATATGATTGGGTAAAGCCTACCTTAGCCAACGAACTCATGACTTTTGGTCGAGTAAAGGCTTCCGCCAGGAAAATGACATCCGGATGGTCTTTATGAACTTCTGCAATCACCCATTCCCAAAAAGCAATGGGCTTTGTATGGGGATTGTCGACACGGAAAATGGTGACCCCTTTTTCGACCCAGTACAGTACCACAGACAACAGCTCATTCCATAAATCTTTCCACTCCTCGCACTCAAAGTCAAACGGATAAATGTCTTGATATTTTTTGGGTGGATTTTCTGCATACTGAATAGATCCATCAGGGCGCTGCTTGAACCACTGTGGTTTATCCTTTACATAAGGATGATCAGGCGCACATTGGAAAGCTAAATCAAATGCGATATCAATTCCTCTTTTTTTGGCTTCAGCAATTAGGTTTTGATAGTCTGCCAATGTTCCCAGTTCTGAATGAATGGCTTTATGACCTCCGGCTTTGCTACCAATAGCCCAAGGGGATCCGGGATCTCCCGGTTTAGACTTTACATTATTGTTGGGGCCTTTTCTGTTTAACTCACCAATCGGATGAATGGGCGGAAAGTACAAGACATCAAATCCCATCGATTCAATACGCGGCAAGATTTTAATGGCATCCTGAAAAGAACCATGCTTATTTCCAGTTGACGAGGACCGAGGAAAAAATTCATACCAAGAGCTAAACAACACCCGGCTACTTTCCACATTAAGAACCAATTCTTTACTATATCTTGACTCAAATTGTCTTAACGGATTCCTATTTACGATATCCGCAAACTCCTCACTGCACACAAACCTCACATTGTCATCGTACTTCCTTTTATCCTCCAACCTTTTGCTCAATGATTCAAGGTTGTCTTGCTTGCTGGCTGAAATTTTTTTAAGCAAAAGCGTTCCCTCTCGCAACTCCAATTGCACATCTAAATTGGCATTGGCTTTCTTCTTAAATCCGTCATACCAAGTGTCGAACAAATCAATCCAGGCTTCCACCGTAAACAAATAAACAGCTTGCTGGTCCACGATAAATGAAGCCCGCCATGAGTCATTGCCGCGGGCCGTCATGGGAGTTCTTTCCCAGCTTTTTTCTCCTTTTTTCTTAAATAATACATCCGCACGAATATGGTCGTGACCATCGGCAAAAATATCAGCGGTTACATCAACCCGCTCTCCTACCGTTCGCTTGGCTGGATATTTTCCATCGTCAACCTGAGGCGCCACATTTTCTATAAGTACTCTAGATTGGCCGTTCATCTTTTCGATATTCATAAATCATGATTCCATTTTTTTATTCTAAATACACAAGCACCATACGCTGGCAACTCAACTGTCGATTCACCTTTACTTAACCAATTTTTCTTTCTACTCAAAAGGTCCTCTAATTCATAATCACTACTTACACTCATTTGGATTTGATCCATTACATTTTTGGGTATCCTTATTTTGATGGATTTAGATTGATCATTAAACCCAGCCATGATCAGTAACTTTTCGCCAGGAGTTGATCTTAGGAAAAGCACTATATTAGAATCAATAAAACCTATTTCAATATTTTTTTGGGTCAGGTCAATGTAATCACCCTGGACTATCGCTTCGTTTGTCTGGGCCAGATTAAGCAAAGTCACATAGAAGTTGCGCAATTCCTTTTGACTCTCGCTAAGCAACGCTCCATCAAATGCGCCACCACTCATCCATTTTTGATGTTCAGGTACACCCCAGTAATCATAGACAGTCGTGCGGCCATCGTCACCCTGAAAACCTTCGGCTCCCATCCCTGGCTCCCCTACCTCTTGCCCAAAATAAATCATCATTGGCCCTTGATCAATGGTTGCAGAAATAAGCATGGCGGGCTTAGCCTTATGTGGATCTCCTGCAAAGAAAGGAGAAGCTATTCTTTGCTCATCATGATTTTCTAAGAAATGCAACATGTTTGCATTGAGACCTACCAAGCTCTCCCGGATCGTTTTAATATCATTGGTATTGCCGCCTCCACTGATCAGTGTCCTTAGCGTATCATACAATTGAACTTTGTCGTACAAGAAATCGAAGCGGCCACTATCAACATAACTATGATAAGCTTGGGGATTATAGATTTCAGCAATGAAGATAATCTCAGGATTAACTTCTTTGACTTGAGGAATGGCCCATTGCCAAAATTCTACGGGTACCATTTCAGCCATATCGCAACGAAATCCGTCCACTTTTTTACCTGCCCAATAGACCAAAATATCTTTCATCTTCACCCAGGTATTCGGAATGGGATCAAAGTAGTATTTCCTACCGTTTTCTATATCAACTCCATAGTTGAGTTTTACTGTTTCAAACCAATCATTGATATTGGGTGAAGCGCTAAATTTATCATTGCCAGTTGCCTTAGCCGGAGTCTCTTCAAATTTTCCATCTTTGGTTGGGAAATCATTATCATTGCCAAGAGCAACGTAATCAGGTGGCACCCTAAAGGATTCACCTAGCAGATAGTAAAAGTTATTACTTACGGAAAATCGTACGGACTTATCATCACCCTCTCCTAAATCTAGAATACCTTCCGGTTTAGCATCTGAACGATAACTTCGAGCTACATGATTGGGTACAAAGTCGATGATCACCTTTAACTCTTGTTTATGAGTCCTGTTCACTAAAGCTTCAAACTCTTCGACCCTTTTGGTGACGTCAATTGCCAAATCCGGATTAACATCATAGTAATCTTTAATTGCATAGGGCGAACCTGCGCGACCTTTAACCACATCCGCATCATCCAGAGGTATTCCAAAAGCAGTGTAGTCAGTCAGCCCGGCGTGTTCAATCACACCCGTGTACCAAACATGAGTAATTCCCATGGCTTTAATCTCCGATAATGCCCTTTCCGAAATGTCTGCAAACTTCCCAACCCCATTTTCTTTTAGAGTTCCATAGGGCTTGTTCACCTGAATTTTGTTGCCAAAAAGTCGAGTCATTATTTGGTAGATGATTACCTTTTTAGGTGTTGTACTCATGGCTTTCTCGTGAATTGCTGGTGCATTTTGACTACATCCGATCCCTAGCAATAAAATAAAAATTAAGCCAAATTTTAGCACTCTTAAATATAGCCAAACCTGCTAAGCAGCATCTGCCGTTATCGTGATAATTTAATGCAAACGATTGCGGATGCCAGTTCTTCCGATCATCATTTTCTGAAACTGTAAAAGGATTTAGGTGATGAAATACTCAAAATATATTGGTAGTTTGAATTTGAATTAATTTAGTACAAAGGTCAATATTATAAAGCAGCAGAAAGTCCTACCGGATGGACCTATAACAACTCAAAAATGAATCTCAATATTAAAGCACAAGAGAAAAACACCTATGATGCTATTGTGGTAGGTACGGGAATAAGTGGAGGTTGGGCGGCCAAGGAACTCAGCGAAAAGGGCCTTAAAACGCTTGTGTTGGAGCGAGGCAGAAATGTTAGGCACGGTGTAGATTACCCAACAAGTACGATGGATCCTTGGGAATTTCCAAATGGAAACAAACTTACAGCTGAAGAAGCCAAGAACTACCCCATGCAAATTCGGGGATACGATGTAAAGCCGTCCGATAAACATTGGTGGGTAAATGATCTAGAGCATCCTTACTCTGAAGAAAAGCGTTTTGATTGGATTCGAGGATATCACGTTGGTGGCCGCTCTCTGATGTGGGGACGCCAAAGTTACCGGTTAAGTGAGATGGATTTTGCCGCCAATGCCAAAGAAGGTATTGCCGTTGATTGGCCCATTCGCTACAACGATTTAAAACCCTGGTATGATTACGTGGAGAGCTACATCGGTGTAAGTGGACAAAATCTTGGTTTAGCACAGCTTCCAGATGGCAAATTCCTTCCTCCTATGGATCTTAATTGTCTGGAAACTATACTTAAAGATTCTATAGCAAGTAATTTTCCTTCACGCGTACTCACCATAGGTCGTGTGGCACACATTACGGCTCCTTTAGAAAATAATCCATCCGGACGAGGAACCTGCCAGCATAGAAATTTATGTGTAAGAGGTTGCCCTTACGGGGCTTACTTTAGCAGCAATGCTTGTACGTTGCCCGCAGGTGAACAAACCGGCAACATGACATTGCGACCCAACTCCGTCGTCTCTGAAATCATTTATGACGAGGCCAAAGGAAAAGCGACTGGTGTTAAAGTAATAGATTCAGAAACAGGTGAGCAAACAGAATATTATGCCCGCATTATATTCTTAAATGCATCCACGTTAGGCTCTACCTTCATTATGATGAACTCAAAATCCAATCGGTTTCCCAATGGGTTTGGCAATGACAGTGGTGAACTCGGACATAATTTAATGGATCATCATTTTAGGGTTGGTGCCAATGGAGAGGGAGATGGATTAGGATTGGATGATCAGTATTATTCAGGAAGAAGGGCCAATGGTGTTTACATACCACGCTATAGAAATATTGGAAAAGACAAGCGCGACTATATCCGAGGCTTTGGCTATCAGGGAAGTGCCAGTCGTGAAGGCTGGTGGAGAGGAGTTAAGGAAATGGCCATTGGGCCAGAGCTTAAGGGGTTACTTACTGCTCCTGGAAAATGGACAATGGGCTTAACCGGCTTTGGCGAGTGTCTACCCTATCACGAAAATCAAGTAACCATCAACAATGATGTGAAGGATAAGCATGGATTACCCACGCTGACCTTTGATTGTGAGTTTAAGGAGAATGAAATGAAGATGCGTAAAGACATGGGTAACGATGCAGCGGAGATGCTGGAGGCCGCTGGGATGAAAAACGTAACCCTATTTGATAACACGGTGGGGCCAGGAAATGCTATTCATGAAATGGGAACCGCGCGGATGGGTAAAGATCCAAAGACATCAGTACTTAACAAATGGAACCAAGTACATGCTTGCAAAAACGTATTTGTAACGGATGGGGCCTGCATGACCTCTGCAGCCTGCCAAAATCCATCGCTGACGTATATGGCCATCACCGCCAGAGCAGCTGATTATGCAGCGAATGAATTGAAGAAACAAAACCTTTAAAAGAAGGATTTATGGACAGAAGAGAAGCAATCAAAAGAACCGCATTCCTAATGGGTGGAGCTGTTTCCTCATCAACCATTATGGGCCTATTACAAGGGTGTTCTACCAGACCCAATCTCAATTGGAAACCAACATTCTTCACCGAAGATCAAGCTTACGTAGTTTCTCAAATAGCGGAGATTTACATTCCACAAACAGATACTCCGGGGGCAAAACAAATTGGCGTACCTGCCTTCATCGAGCAATTGGTAAGCCAAGTTTATAATGAGGAGACCAGCGCACGATTCATGACAGGACTAGACGAATTTATTAAAAATGTAAAAGAATCTACCGGGGATGAATTCTCAGAACTAGAGCAGGCACAACAAATGGAGCAAGTGCGAAAAGCCCATGATGCTGATTTTAGAAAATCACCTCGTCCATTTATCATGACGGTAAAGGAACTTACATTACTCGGATTTTTTACTTCCGAGGTGGGTGCCACTGAAGTTTTGCAATACGAGGCTGTTCCGGGCTTGTATCAAAGCTGTAAACCATTAAGCGAGGTGGGGGGCAAAACCTGGGCTACCAGCTAAACATCACAAATAAAAACAGCCTCTCGCAGCGAAGCCAATTTATCAGCCTTGGTAGGTATAAACTCCTGCGCCACAAATCCCTTGAAACCCGTCTTGACGATGGCATTCATGATGGCGGGATAGTACAATTCCTGTGTCTCATCAATTTCATGCCGGCCTGGTACTCCCGCGGTATGATAGTGGGCAATATAATCTTTGTATTCAGTAATGGTGGCGATCACATCGCCTTCCATGATTTGCATGTGATAAATATCGTAGAGCAATTTGAAATTATCTGAGCCCAATTTGTTACAAAGCTTGACGCCCCAGGGCGTATGATCACATTGATAATCCATGTGATCCACTTTGCTATTCAACAATTCCATGCAGATGGTGATGTTGTTTTTCGTAGCCATCTTTAGAATGGGCTCCAGACCCCTGGCACAATTTTCCAAACCTTGTTCTGAAGAAATTCCATTCGCATTTCCGCTGAAGCATATTAAATTTTTTATTCCCGAATTAGCTGCTTTGGGGATGGCCGCTTCATAATCTTTGTACATTTTACCATGCAGTGAAGTGTCGTTAAACCCCCTGGTCAGTCCCAGGTCGGTGGCATATCCCATCGCACAGGTAAGTCCGTGTTTGATAGCAACAGGCCATTGATCAGCGCGTAACAAGTCAATAGCGGTTATGCCCATACCCTTTGCAGCTACCACCAATTCCTCCAGAGGGATCGAATTAAAACACCACTGACAAACTGAGTGATTGATATTTCCTTTCAAGGCGGCTACTCCTTTTTCAAAGGCTTGCACTGCTTTTGGAATTCCCATTGCAGCCGCTATACCTGCGGCCATTCTGGCAATTGCTTGCTTACGGGTAATCTTCATCCCTAAAGCGCTTTTAAGTATGCATACCCTTTGGTGATGCTATCCATTGGAGAAACATCATAGTTTTCTTGCTCTAAATAGTAATGCTTCATACCAGCCAATTCTGCTTTGGCAAAGATGGCCTTGAAATCAATACTTCCGGCACCTACATCAGTTTGAAGTTTAGGATTGTTTTTATTCATATCCTTCACGTGCCACTGCTCAAACCTTCCCGGGTATTTAGCGAAATACGCAAATGGATCTTTGCCAGCATAATTGATCCAATACAAATCCATTTCCATCGGGATTGAGGTATCTAATTCGGAAAGCATCACATCGTAAGGTATCTGCCCTTCCAGGGTTTCGAATTCAAATTCATGATTGTGGTACTGCAACTTTATTCCAGCACTCTTACAAGTTTCATTGGCTATATTGAGGAGCTCACAAGCCTTTTTATAATCGTCAATTGATTTACGTTCAGATTTCTCTAAAGAAGCAACGACCATACTTTCTTGCCCTATTCTATTTGCATCTTCAACCGCGGCCTGCCAGCCATTTATAACGGTACTTGGCTTGTCAGGTAATCCAACACCTAATCCATAATGTCCGCTAGTGATTTTCATTCCCATATCTCTTATCATGGTATCAAACTCCATATATGGAATGTCAAAAATGGAACCATTTTTATAGTCAAAGCATTCTAACTCCTCAAAGCCTACCTCAGCCACGGAACCCATGATGCCTTTAATTTCATTGCGATCAAAATAAGATGTTCCCTCATTATCCATTCTCAGCTTGTCTCTTAGCGTATACAATTGCAGTCCAATCGATTTACTTACTCCAAGCTGACTCTCGGCTACTGTACTGGTGGATGGCTTACCTCCGCATGCATAGATTACGGCTCCCGCAGAGGCCAAGGCTGTTTTCTGAATAAAATGTCTTCGTTTCATATTTTTCTAGTCAGCTATTTCCCTGATTTTAATGTTGCGATACCAAACTTCATTTTGATGATCTTGTAGAGCAATGTGACCCTTTGAAGCTTTTCCAAAATCTGCCCATTCTTTGAACTTGCTGCCAGCAACCATGGAGTCCCATTCTGGTGTATGCATTTCAAACATAACTGTTTGAACTCCATTTAGATAAAAGGTATACTTTTCATGATCGGATATTAAACGAGCTTGATTCCACTCGCCTGCGGGCTTTACCGTTTCTTCACTTACTGAGATCATATCGTACAAATCTCCAGCCCGGTGCTTGATAATCTTGGCGTCAGGATGGCATTCATTGTCCAATACCTGCATTTCTGGTCCAGTAAGGTATGTATTGGTGTATTTTTCATCTTCTACCACGTTAAATATAATTCCGCTGTTGCCACAAGGTTCAATCTTCCATTCAACACTTAGCTCGTAGTTTTCATATTCGTCCTTTGTGATGATATCACCTCCACCTATAGTTTTACCATCCACTACATTTGAAGCATCCAAGGAAAGTGCTCCATCCTCAATATGCCAGGCAGGCCCAGGCTCATCCTTATTAAATCCCTTCCATCCATTGGTGGTTTGTCCGTCAAACAACAATTTCCATCCGGCTTCTTTTTCCTGCTCTGTCAGTGTGTTTGGCATCGGATCTTTCACTTCTTCTGCTGTTGTGGAGTCGGCAGGCTTATTGCATGAAAAAAATGCAGTAGCAAAGACAAATAATATAATCAAGGTTCTCATGGTTTTGATAGTTAAATTCCTAGTATTTTTTTATTCAATTTTGCATCAGTACCCGCTGAAGCAAAATCATCGAATGCCTTGTCGGTTACTCTAATCATATGATTTTTAATAAATGAAGCCCCCTCCTTTGCGCCCTGCTCTGGGTGCTTGATACAACACTCCCATTCCAATACGGCCCAACCCGAATAATCGTATTGAGCAAGCTTGGAAAATATAGACTTAAAATCTACCTGTCCATCTCCGGGGGAACGAAATCTTCCTGGCCGGTCAAGCCAATCCTGATAGCCACCATAAACACCACTTTTACCTGACGGATTAAATTCGGCATCCTTAACATGAAACATTTTAATATGTGGATAGTAAAAGTCGATGAATTGTAAATAGTCAAGCTGCTGCAATACAAAATGGCTTGGATCATATAATATTTTGACCCGTGGATGATTGCCCGTTACTTTTAAAAATCTTTCAAAGGTCACTCCGTCATGAAGATCTTCTCCCGGATGAATTTCATAACACAAATCAATTCCAGCTTTGTCAAAGGCATTGAGTATGGGTACCCACCTTTTTGCCAGTTCCTTGAATCCTGCATCCACTAATCCTGAAGGACGCTGTGGCCAGGGATAAAACGATTTCCATAGCAACGCACCAGAAAATGTAGCATGCGCTTTTAAGCCAAGGTTTTTGCTTGCTTTGGCTGCTAGCTTTAACTGGTCAACAGCCCATGCAGTTCTTGCCTTATAATTACCCCTAAGCTTTTTTGGGGCGAAGTTGTCGAAAATAACATTATCAGATTCATGAACCGCGACAAGCTGTCCTTGAATGTGCGTACTCAACTCGGTAATCTTTACTCCACAGGCTTCTATCTTTCCCTTATACTCCGCTGCGTAAGTTTTACTTTCAGCCACCTTTTTCAAGTCAATACAACGAGGGTCATTGGTGGGTATTTGCACTCCAACATAACCCAACGATGCGGCCCATTTACAAATAGATTCAATTGAATTAAATGGAGGCTTATCCGCCATGAACTGTGCTAAGAAAATTGCAGGTCCTTGAATGCTTTTCATCGCTAAATTTTAGTCCACTTTTGATTTGACTTGGAAGATTTGATAACTGCTTCTACAAATGCCATTCCCTTTATACCATCTTCTATATCAGGAAAATCGTACTTACTCGCATTAATTTTTTTACCAGGCTTGTGGTCTCTAAGCGCTTTCGCAAAGGCAAGATAAATATTCGCAAAGGCCTCCAGGTATCCTTCGGGGTGACCGGACGGTACGCGTGTATTTATTTTGGCTGCCTTACTCACGTATCCCATACCTGTGCGGTAGGTTTGCTTAGGACCGTCCAGACTTCTTACCACTAGTGAGTTAGGTTCTTCTTGTCTCCATTCCAACCCGCCCTTTTCACCATATATTTTAATCTTCAAATTATTCTCCTCACCTGCTGCCACCTGTGTGGCCACCAGGGTGCCCGATGCTCCAT
>DATCZR010000224.1:0-3675 GCA_036525835.1 Cyclobacteriaceae bacterium | reverse complement strand
CACCCCATTTTACTTTATCAGCCATCTTTAAATGAATATTTCTCCAATCAAATAAAGCTTTGCATGGCCCCCTATTTCCACCCTGTCATTAAGCAATTTACATTTCAAATTTCCACCCCGCCTGGAAAGTTGTCTGGCTGTTAATTCAACCTTGTTCAGCTGTCGAGACCAATAGGGAGTTAGTGTGGTGTGAGCCGAACCTGTAACGGGATCTTCGTCAACACCGGATTGGGGAGCAAAAAATCTGGATACGAAATCAACTTCATTTCCTCTGGCCGTGACGATTACTCCACGAGCCTTGATCTTGGCGATTTGATCCATGCTGGGTGCCAGCTTTTTGATATCCTCCTCTTTGTCGTATACCAAAAGGTAATCCGACTTCCCTTTAAATGCCAATTGAGGCGGTCTGTCAAATCCTGCGGTCAACAATGGCGTTATGTCAGTCGGCTCCAAAATATCTACAGGAAAATTAAGCGTGAGCAAATCATTATTTCGTTTGACAGAAAGTGGTCCACTTCTAGGAGAATGAAAATGAACCGTATCACTTTGAAGATCTTCATAATGAAACAATACATAAGCAGCTGCCAACGTAGCGTGTCCGCAGAGATCCACTTCAACCGTTGGTGTAAACCATCGCAGGTGATACTGACTTCCTTCCTTCACGTAGAAGGCCGTTTCAGCCAGGTTGTTCTCCATAGCTATGGATTGCAAAATATCGTCAGGCAACCATTGATCCAGCGGACAAACAGCAGCCGGATTACCAGAAAATACTTTGTCCGCAAAGGCATCAACCTGATAAATTTTCAATTTCATGAGTACATATTAGCTAATTGACAATTGCCGGTCAAAGTCTAACCATTAATAGAACTCTCCAAAATGCCAAAGTAAACCAGAATGATCATGCATAAAACATTCTTTACCCCAACTTATATCGTGTTCTCAACCCAATCCTTCACGTAAACGCCTTGCAGATAAAACTCCTGCGCATCCATTGTATTTATCTGATAAAACATTTGGGTTTAAGATCAGTTACTTTGAATGATACGCCAAATTAAATCATACCTTTTCTCTGTTTTTTCTTCTAAGTGGATATGAAGTGAATCATGAGATATCAAATATCAATTTCTTATGCTTATTTTGCTTTTTAATTATGAAAAAAGGTGTCATCAAAAAGGTTGTCATTGGCTTGATTGCTGCCTTGATTGCTTTTTCCCTGTATACGTTCTACAAGATTTCAATTAACCAGAGTGTCAGAAAATCGCTTTGCTTTGAAAGGCTTGCCAAAAAACTTGATGGAGGTGATTCACCTGAGCTGCTGCTTCAGCACGATTTCGAATACCTCCAAAATTTGGCAGAACGTAGCCTGGTTGCCCGCTCTGAAATGCTGAACGTGTCAATCAAACTCAGGAGAAATACTGATGCCCCCTTGGCAAGTCGCGACCTTTTGATTTTGAAGCAAGGCACAGAAGACTATCTGGCCATGCGAGAAGAGTTGTATAGTATCGCCAATGGTTATGAATGTGCAGCTGATGTGGACGATGAAACTTTGGAGGAATACCACATAGCCCCCAAGCTTCGCCTGAAAGCGCTCATGCTTTCTTTGGGTGCCGCACTTACTTTATATGACAACTACTTACTGGGGATAATATTTTTTGAGCAGGATGCAAGGTTAAGAAAAGTAGTCAACGATCCGGACATGGGATTCGGGCTGGTATCCAATAAGCTGAAGGAAATGACTCTTGCAGCCAACTCTATTGAAAACAGGCATCGCATCAGAAGAGCTATTACCTTTTATGAAAAAGAAAAAGCTCTCATCGCTGACGAGCCTGAAGACTCAGACTTCTCCTATCTATCGCTACTGATCGAATCCAGCATATCTTACAATTATGTGAAGCAGATAAGAGTACGGGATGTCGCTTCAAGAAAGATTGGTGAATTTGAAAGAATAACGGAAGACCTGATATCTGAAACCATTGCCAGTGGATTTGACATTGTCAGTGGCTGGTTCGGAAACACGATCGGTCTATATGAATCCAGAAAAGGGAAGCTATATGGAGACAAAGAAGCAAAGCTCAAAATTCAATCTGTGTTGCAGCCGCTCGACATTCTGGTGGAGAAAACTCCATTTCGGCTTACCGATAAATTAATTCCTGGTCACTTCGGGCATGTAGCCATTTGGACAGGCACAAAAGCTGAATTAACCAACCTCGGGTTGTGGAGCAATCCACATGTGATGTTGTACGCGGATCAAATTAGCAATAATGCAAAAGCGGACTCTAAGGACGAACATCAAATCATTGAAGCGTTGAGGAGTGGCGTCCAGTTAAGCACGCTGGACCAATTCATGAACATCGATGACTTTGCCATTCTGCGTCCGATTTTCAAAGGCAAAGATGCCGAGAAACAAAAAAAAGAGGCAATGATCCTTGCCTTCAGACAACTGGGTAAAAAATATGATTTCAATTTTGATGTGGAGACAACCGATAAAATTGTTTGTTCTGAATTGGCTTATGTTTCCATACCAACTATCGACTGGCCCACAGCCAAGACTTTAGGCAGGTATAACATTAGCCCAGACAATGTAGCCAAGCTGGCTTGGAACAACATACCCCTTAAACTGATAATTTTTTACCACGATGGTGAATTGTTGCCAGCCGACCAGCAGTTAGAGACGATGAAGACTTTGATGCAGAAGTAATAGATAAAGTATCTCTTTTCTTCAATTCTTCTTTCCAAGCTTTTCGAAAAAAGACTTTGGGTCGCTCCCGCAATAAAGGAAGGTGCTCATCAGTTGCTCAAAAACAGGTTGATAGTTTATGTAATCACCCTTACTAAAAGTGGAAAGCACAAAAATCAGAATCGAGAAATCTGTCTCCATGTAAACCACCTCGTCCCTATATCGGTCGGTCAGGTTGGAGAATGTGATCATCGTGGCATCGATTATTCCTGCTGGCCTTCCCATCTTTGCAATGCAGTAAGTTAAGTTTGGATATTTGTTATCAAAGGTCGCTATATCCGCATTGACAAACGATCTCAGGTTCTTATTCCATTTATCTTTGTCATACCCCATCGCATAGATATAGCTTTTAGGTTCTTTCCTTGCATCTGCTTGGGCATAAAAGTAGGAAGCGAGGCCGATGCTGATTGCTACTTTTTTATCGTTTACCCAACCAGATGGCGTGTTTATGGTAAAAACATGTTTGTCCCCGTAAATGACATTCATCTCAGGATCTTTCTGACTATATGAGAATTGAGCTGCGAGTGCAAACAGAAGCAATGGAAAATATCTCATGGGCATGTTGTAATTGCAACTTATGTCAGTCATTCATCCTCTCACAAAAGTCGTTGCGAATTGCTTGTGAAATTAGATTCAATGAGGTTGACTAGCAACACACAACAGCCTATAATTTTCTTTCCCGCAGCGTATATTGAAATAACCAGCCAATTCGAAGGCAGACACTAAAGGGGATTAAAAAAACTTAGAGATCACAAAAAAAACTCCAGGAGGATATCCTGGAGTTTCATTGTCTCTTATTTGGAACTCAACTTTTGTTGAGGATAGCTATGAGCTCAAAGCCCCAAATTATCCGTGCTCTTCAAACTTTGTTATTTGCCCAGTGAGGGCATCTATTTTAATTTCGTAATTTAGATTAGCCCCATGCACTTCAAACTCAT
>DATCZR010000223.1:0-6015 GCA_036525835.1 Cyclobacteriaceae bacterium | reverse complement strand
ACCAAAATACCATTAGATTGATAAAGCACTTGTTGATCCCTGATTTCGTTTACGCCTGCACTTTTCGAATCAAACTTTATTTCTCCGGAAAATGGATCAAGAATATATACCGAGGTCCCAAAATTCACAGCTAGCAAAGCTGATGAACCGATCTGCTTTACCTGATCTGCCGAAACAAGACCAAATTGATTATTTCGCCAAAGCGCTTCACCCTTATCCGGATTCAAACCAACCAGGCCCTTTGATGTACCCACAACATAATTACCGAATGAGGTAACCATTTGCCAATTCACCCCTTCAGGAATGGTTTGAGTCCATTGTGGTTTTACCTGCTGGCCAAAACACAAGTTGACATTAACAATGAATAGCAGGAAGAAAATTAGGCTTAAGTGTTTCATGGTTATAGGGTTTAACGCAACGCTAAAATTTGGCAAGAATGATGCCAAGATAATGAAGCGAAGCACACAGGTAAGGCCAAATTTAAAAAAAAACTGACGGGAAGTTTTACTATGTGTGGGTAATCAGATAATCAAACTTATTCTATTATTTTTCTAAAATATTCAGTGGCTCCTAAAACCAGGAAAGTAGAGCCCGATTCGAAATTAATACCAGCCAGTTTTTCACTTCCCGACTTCTTCAGTGTAGTAATGGTACCTCTTCCTCTTGTCAAATGAAAGAGGCTATCCCCCACTTTAAGTTTGTTGATTTCCGATTCGGTAAACTGATCCCCTACATAATCAGGTAGTGGGGATATGACAGGCAACGTTTTTTCTTTTTTATCTTTATCCGAGGTATCGGATAATTGTGTTTCTTGATGCATCAGTGAATTCAAAATCGAATGTCGTTCACCCTTTTTGCTGGTCGCCTGATTAACTGCTTCTGTCAGCGCATTGGTTTCAGCCTGTACCGTATCAATGCGAAGTGACTCATCATAAGTCACACTTCCATATTCATCGGTAACCGGAAGTGTCGGAGTTCTTAAATCCTTAACGATAACAACCGGCAGATTGAGCACCTTGCGCATGGCAAATGCGTACCCAACATTTTGGTTTTGTCCGCTAAAGTCACACACTACCACATCACTTTCAACCAAAGTTCTGTAGGCATCCGAAAGATCTCCACTCAAGGCCATACTATCCTTAATCCGTTCAGGAATTAGGCTGGCAGATCTGCAGGCTGGCGCAATCACATACTCGTACACCCGGCTAAAATGACCTTGCGGATATCCCTCTAAATCCCCGGTGGGCATAATTACGAGACATTTATTAGCCATAGCCTTATTGGGTCAAATGCTTATAAACTTGCTGTCTGAAACGCTCAGATAAATTTACAAAAAACAATGAAATGATGTATATCCAAATTAGGATAGTCCTTTATATGGCTAATAAAGTTAGCGGGAGCTTTTTTGATTCATAAGTGGCAAATATTATGGTTGATGATTAACTTTAGTATAGCAACCATTATAAAACCAGTACCATTATGAAAAAATTATATACCCTAGTAGCGGTTATCATTTCGTTGCATGCCTTTAGCCAAGGCCAATTTCAAAATGAGACCGCTGGTTCCATTAGTTTTGCTGCAGGACAGGTTCAGCAATTAGCCGCTGCTTTCCCAGCCGAAAATTATGCCTGGACCCCGCAGGAAGGCATTCGCTCGGTAACGCAGGTGTGTACGCACATTATCTCAGCCAATTATTTCTTTGCTTCCAAATTAGGTGCAACACTGCCAGCTGATGTCAACATGGAGGCACTGGAGAAAAGCCTAACTACAAAAGATGCGATTGCCAAAGAACTGAAAAGATCTTTCGATGTAATAAGTACCACCATCAAGAATACCAAAGACGAGTCATTGAAGGAGGCAGTAGAATTCCCATTTCCCGGACAGTATACCAAGATGTCGGCTTCTCTGATCGCACTCAGTCATGCCAATGAACATCTGGGTCAATTGATTGCTTATGCCAGAACTACAGGCGTGGTTCCTCCCTGGAGCCAAACTGATTAGTGCTTATATTACTAGATGTATTTAATAAAATGGCTAGGGATTTCAGCCACTTTTTTTCTACCAGTTCCAATAATTGAATTCGTTTATCAGTAATTCTCTTTCGGCCAGCATGAGCGTATAATCTCGATTGGCGGCAGTCATTTCTTTCAAAGCAGCCAGGTAATTGACTACGGCTACTTCTCCCCGATCCAGTTCCTCCTGGTATAAGGTTAATAGAGTTTGATATTCAACAAGTTGCTCCTCCATAATTTCAAGTCGCTGAGACAGAGATCGAAGTTCGTCCTTAATCTTGTTTTTACGAACCATATTTTGTTTCGAAAAAAAAGACTTGGATACCTGGGTAGTGCGTAGCAAAGTTTTGGTTCGTTGCTCCATGGTGGTGCGTTGCTTGCCATCGGAAAGTGTTAATCCAAAATTGATACCGGCACTGAGTCCGAAACGATCACTAATGGTGGGTACATACACTGCATTTAGTCCGGTATTGGCAAATAGTGTCGTCCACGGTTTATACCTCAAATTAAAAATTTGCTGATCTGCCACCAGGCTTAAGCTATCCAGTCGAAATTGTTCAACAAACTTATAGGTTTCTACATCTGAACTTAATGTCAAATCAGGAGGTTCAATAATTTGATAAGTAGTGTCATGAATACCACAAAGTACACGCAAATCCATTAATGCCGACCAATAGGTAGAGCGGGCAAAATTTTGTGCAACTTCCTGTGCCTTTTGTTCGATTATAAGTAGTGAAAGGTCAGATCTTCTTGCAGTGCCTTTTGTTACAAGGCTGGAAATAATGGTTTGCTGGCGGTTGATAATACTTAATAAGTTATTGGTGTATTCCAATTGTCTATACTCCTTTACGCATTGTATATATTGATCCGTAACCGTCTTTTCCAATTCATGGTAAGTCAACTGCGTTTTATTCTGGTTCTTCTTGATGTCCACATTCGTCTGACTAGCAAAAGTTTTAAAACGTTTGCCATTAAATAAGGGTTGGTTGAAGTTGATTAATCCTACATAGGCACCTCCGTTGCTTGCTGCCAGATCATATCCACTATACTTTTCGGCTATGAAAGGATTCCAATCAAGTACGGATGCTCCCTTATCTCGTGAAATAATAGGTGAAACTAAAAAATTACCCTGCAGAGAAACTCGGGCCTTGGTGTAAGCAGCTCTCAATCGTTCTACTTCTAACCTACTCCCTTCTTGCTCATTCCTATACTGTTCAATCAGTGGACTGTTACTTTTAGCCTGATCGATATAGTATTGCAGGTTATTTTGTGCATACGTGGTAACGTATGCCAGCATAAAAAGCAAGATAAAAGATGGAATAACTCGTTGCATGGCAATAGGTGTTGATTTCACACAGTATAAAGTTAAGAGGTTTACCGGAGTAACAGAATGACAGAGAATGAAACCTATAAATTATTAGAAGATCAACGAGAACATAGGAATGCAAGAAACGCACAGAGCAAATTGCTATTTGAGCAAAAAACCTTTCGGAATAACGGCCTCCTTTTTTACTACGACAATTCCATTGGCCACTACTAACAAGTCTGTTTCCTGATCTACCAAATGCTCTCCCCCTATAATAGTTACGTTATCTCCGATGCGGCAACTTTTATCCAAAATGGCATTTTCAATGTGGCAGTTTTCGCCAATACCCATTAATATATCAATATGGCTCTCTTCTATTTCTTGCAGCGTTTCATATAAGTCACTACCCATCATATAGGTGTTAATGACTGTGGTCCCTTTGCCAAGTCTTGAGCGGATACCAATTACAGATCTAACAATTTTGGAAGCGTGTATGATGCATCCGTCTGCAATCACACTATTATTAATCAGTGTACCGGTTACCTTGGAAGTAGGAAGAATCCTGGCTCGTGTATAAATCCTTCTTTTGTTGTCAAACAAATTGAAACTCGGAATATGATCCGTCAGCCCCAGGTTTGCCTCAAAGAAGGAAGTTATGTTACCGATGTCTGTCCAATATCCTTCAAATTGGAAACTGGTGACTTTGTGTTTGACAATGGATTGAGGAATAATTTCTTTACCAAAATCATTAGTAGTTGGGTCATTCATTAATTCGATCAGCAACTCGCGATCAAATACGTAAATCCCCATCGATGCCAAATACAATCGGCCCGTGGCTTTCATGTCTTCGCTGACCTCCGAGTTCCACTTTACTATCTCCTCAGCATTGGGCTTCTCCACAAAGCTCGTGATCGTACCCTCGCTGTCCGTCTTCATAATACCAAATGCAGTTCCCTCTTCGGCTCGAACAGGTTGGGTTGCAATAGTAATTCTTGCTTTGGTGTCAATATGTCTCTGTATCAACTCATTGAAGTCCATTTGATACAACTGATCCCCAGATAAAATCAATGCATACTTAAACTCGTAGTTAAGAAAATGGTGCATGCTTTGGCGAACAGCATCTGCCGTTCCCTGGAACCAGTCCTGGCTGGTCATGGTTTGCTCTGCAGCAAGCAAGTCGACAAAGGCTTTGCTGAACAAACTGAAGTTGTACGTATTCTTGATATGGCGGTTGAGTGACGCTGAGTTGAATTGCGTGAGTACAAACATCCTGTTGATATCCGAATTAATACAATTGGAAAGCGGAATATCAACTAACCGATACTTTCCGGCAATGGGCACTGCTGGCTTCGAACGCTTGGCGGTCAGCGGATATAAGCGTGAACCCTGTCCCCCGCCCAGGATTATGGCTACTACATCATTATTTATCATAGCGCAGCAAAGTTTTGTACAAGTCTATTGTCTGTTTTGCGATTGCATTCCAATCAAAAAATTGTTCCACCCGTTTCCTTCCGTTAATACCCATGGTTTTTCTCAATTCTTCATTACCCATTAATTTATTTATTCCATCCGCAAGATCGCGAGCAAATCTATCCGGATAGGAAGCTTCAAATGGAGCCGTCTTATTTTGTTGAAGCGGTACTAGAATTCCTGTTTCCCCATCTACTACGACTTCTTTGATTCCACCCACACTACTGGCTACCACCGCAGTATTACACGCCATGGCTTCAATATTGATAATACCAAATGGCTCATAGATGGAAGGACAACAAAATACAGCGGCATGTGAATACAACTGAATGATATCCTTCTTGCTGAGCATTTCAGGAATCCAGATCACATTGCTGCGATCTTTTTGAACAGCTTCCACACTCGATTTCATCTCTTGGCCTATCTCGTCCGTGTCAGGAGCTCCAGCGCATAGCACCACCTGCACGTTTTTGTTAATATATTTAATGGCATTCACCAGATGAATGATTCCTTTTTGTCTGGTAATCCGGCCCACAAAAAGAACATAGGGTTTTGATCGATCAATTTTAAACTGATCCAATGCTGAAAAGTCTGTCGTTACATTGTATTCCTGCAAGTCGATGCCGTTGTAAATGACGCTAACTTTCTTCTCATTTACTTCAAAATATTTGAGCACATCTAGTTTCGTTTCTTCAGATACAGCGATTACTGCGTCTGCCATTTCAATGGCTGTTTTTTCTATCCAGGATGAAGCATCATATCCCCTCCCCAACTGTTCTCTTTTCCAAGGCCGCAGGGGTTCGAGCGAATGTGTTGTGATTACCAGTGGAGTTCCATGGCATAGCTTTGACAAAATACCCGCAAACTGTGCGTACCAGGTATGACAGTGCACGATGTTGGCATTCATGGTTCCACTATTCATTTGAATGCAGGTATTCAATGTCTTGAGAATAGGCATCAATTCGGGCTTTGTACCTTCCACGTGCAAGGAGTCTGATTTGAATCCGAGTACCCTGAGGCGGCCATCATCAATATCCTGTTCTCCAAAAGAACGCACCTCAACCTCTATCTGCTTGGATAATTCGCGAGCCAGGTATTCAACGTGAACACCTGCTCCTCCATATACGTTAGGTGGATATTCTTTGGTACAAAAAAGTACTTTCATAAAATGACCGTTCAACCTTTGTTGGTAATTAAGATAAGATGATAAAAGGTAGTTTCAAACAG
>DATCZR010000222.1:0-7924 GCA_036525835.1 Cyclobacteriaceae bacterium | reverse complement strand
GGACTAGGCCCTTCTATGTCAATCGTTTTTCTGAATGAATCCAATGCTTTGGTGAATTGCTCAAGATTAAGATACGTATTTCCCATATTGAAATACGCAGACGCAAATGTCTCATCAACAGCTACCGCAAATTCATAGGCTTCCAATGCCTCCTTGTATTTTTCCAGTTTGTTACAAACAATGCCCAGATTATACCAAGCTGCAGCTGAATAGGGATCTTCATCAATAAACTTTCTGTAGTAAGAAAGACTTGTTTCAAGCTGACCTACTACATCTAAGCAAAATGCCAGTTCGTACAGGGCGCCTTCATGGGTCAGATTTTTTTCGATTGCCTGCTTATAGGCAATAATTGCATTATCATATTCTTCCAAACTCTGGTGAGATAATCCAATATTATAAAAGAGTTCGTCAGCCTCTTCGTCTACAAAGCTGAGGGCATCATTATACAATGCGATTGCTTCTGCATGTTTCCCCTGAAGTGAAAGTATTGACCCCGTGGTAAAATAAATATCAAGATCAGTTGGGTGAAGATTCCTTGCCTTTTCCAGCAGCACTAGTGCCTCATCGTATTGCTCCAAGTTGGAGAGTATCTGTGCCTTAACAGCAATTAGTTCTGTGGAGAATGGATAAAGTTCCATGGCTTGATTGACCGCAAGCAAGGCTTTTTTAAACTTGGAGTGGTCAATATAATAGTCTATGATGGCCTCATAGGAATTGACTTCAAAAAACTCATGGTTGTTCTTTTTTAGACTTTCTTCAAAGCGCTTGATGAGCTCGTCTTCTTCTTCGCGTTTTCTGAAATCGTGGGCCATTGGGTAAATGGTTTGTCTAAAATAGACTAAAAAAAATCGTGAATAAAATGTTCTAGAGGTATATTAATGACAAAGGTAGCCCATTAAACAATGCCTGCAAACTTGCAGATTTCAAATCTTTATTGTAGCATTTTGTTTACGTAATACGCACAGCACCAGTCAAGTGTATCTGACAAGGGTAGGAATTGAATGCCCAATTCCTGCACTACTTTTTGATTCTTATAGAAGAACTTTTCATTGGCGGTTCTGGCCGATTGTGGTGAAACAATGGGTTCCTTACCGGTTAGCTTTGACCTTATTAATTCAAAAAAAGCAAAAACATTCACCAGTGCTGGGGGCACCAGAATGCGTGGAGCTTTCTTGTTAAATCGGATAGCCACCTCGGTTAGAAAATCTTTTAGTGAGATCACCCCTGCATTGGCAATGGTTCTGTCCCCCTTGGAATCCCCTTGAATAACTGAAAGTATAATTTGAACCACGTCTCTTACATCAACATAATTAATTGTGGCTCCTGTATAGAATGGCCTGCTGCTCCATGCGTACTTAAATAATTGTGAGCTACTTCTGTCCCAATCAGATTGTGATAGAATGACGGACGGATTGATAATGTCAATTTGTAATCCCTCTTCCTGACCCCGATAGACCTCCAATTCGGCCAGATATTTAGATTCAGCATATTCTGAATTCAATTTGCTCTCTACCCACCTGTGACTTTCATCAATTTCAGGCACGCCTTTCTGTCTGCCCAATGCGGCAACTGAGCTGATATGAACTAATCTTTTAACTCCCTGCAGCAAGCAGGCATTGACAACATTGCGTGTGCCTTCCACGTTTGTCTTATAGAGCAATCCGTCATCTTTGGGATTAAAAGATACCAGAGCTGCGGTATGAATAATGGTAGTTGCCCCTTTGACTGCTTCCTGAAGCGAAGTGAAATCCAGGATATCAGCATCCTTCCAATTGATTGATAAATTTTTGAAGTGATTAATATTTGAGGTAGGCCTTTTAATACCGAAGAAAGGAATCCCTTTGGAACTTAATCCTTCTGTGACAAATCGCCCCAGTAAACCATTTGCGCCAGTTACACCTATCATTTTATAATGACCTGTTCAAGAGTGGCAAATTAAGTGCTTTCTTAAAATATTTGTCCTTGTTGGCAGTTTTAAGTACCTCCATCTGCAATTGATTGTGACAATCGCTCCCCAAAAATTCGACATAGCCTTTCTCTATCAGTTGAATAGCTAACTTTTGAATGGGTTTGGAATAGGCACCAAGTATGGAGGGAATGTTAATTTGAAATAATACACCTCGATTTCTTAAATCTTCAACCTTTTCAAAATTATTTACCAGATACTGATATCTCTCAGGATGGGCAAGAACGGGTCTATAACCTTGCGTAGTTACAGCAAATATGAATTCATTCAACTGAAACGGTTCAGTCAGAAAATTAGTTTCAAAAAGTAAGTACCGCGTTCCAAAAGTCAAAAGCATTTCATTGTTTTTAACCTTTCCTATTAATACTTCGTCCAGATAATATTCTGCTGCCGCTTCAATGATAATATTTATTTTCTGATCGTTGAGATGTTGGTTAAGTAAATACAGTTCCTCATGAATGTGCCTGGGTTCGTTTCGATAAAAATCACTCATGATATGAGGTGTGGTGACTAGTTTGGTGTACCCGAGCTCGATAAATTGCTGAATTAATTGTATGGATTCTTCCAGGGTACTCACTCCGTCATCAAGCCGAGGTAGCAAATGAGAATGGATATCCGTAAGAATGGGGTTTGGATCCTGAGATTTAGGTTTGAGAAAGGAGAACACTAGATTCTAAGCAGTTTCTTAAGTGATTTTTTTTTCACTTTATCCTCGTAGTAACCGTAGCCATAGCTTTTACTATCCACCGGAAGTGCATTGACAACGGTTGACACATTGGTTAACTTATTGATTTTGATCAGACGAGACAGGTTCTCCATAAAATCCTTTTTAGAGTAGTTGGCCCTAAATACATAAATAGAAATATCTGATTTTTTCATCACCATAACCCCATCGGTAACCAATCCCACTGGCGGTGTATCCATTATAATAAAGTCATATTTTGTTTTGAGATTGCTCATAAGTGAATCGAACTCACCATTTAACAATAACTCAGCTGGGTTGGGCGGATGCGGCCCTGACGGTATATAATCAAAACTATCGTTGGGTGTCCTTATCACACATTCATCCCATTTATGTTTACGGATAAGGATAGTACTTATTCCTTTGGCCCTATCTTTAATTTCGAATGGAGGATTATTCTTTGCCTTTCGCATGTCAAGATCGAGGAGTATTACCTTTTTATTTGACATGGCCAGTACACCACTAAGATTCATGGCCAGGAATGACTTACCTTCTCCTGAGATGGTTGAAGTAATGGTGATCGTTTTTTTATTACCACCAGAAGTGAAAAATTCCAGACTTGTTCGCAACGTTCGAATGGCTTCACTTACCATCGATTTAGGGTTCTTTTCCACGACCAGATCAATCCCATTTGAGATGGATAGGGCAGGAATTGAGCCTAACAGAGGTACTGTGATATTGCGTTCCACTTCACTAACGCTAATGATTTTGTTATTGGCCAAGTATAGCATGCCGATAAAGAAAAAGTTGAGCACTAAGCTGGCAACAAAGCCAATTCCCATTATCATTAATTTTTGAGGAGCTATGGGTTTGCTGGGTAGGGTGGCCGGAGATAGGATTTTAAAATCAGGAGTATTTCCTGCCTGTGCAATTTCAAACTGTGCCTTCGACTGCATCATAGACAAATAAAACTCCTCGTAGAGTTTATAAAATCGTTGATTTTTCGAGAATTGAGTGTTTTTATCGGGCATAGTGGCAAACTCATTTTCAAGTCTTTCCTTTCTCTTGTTGATATCTGCTATATTTTCCAGCCATGCTCTTTTCAAATTGGACAGCTGGTTAAAGACCTGATCTTTCAGGTTCTTTAGTTCATTTTCCTTTTGTTTGAATGCAAAGGTATTTTCATTATAAGAAAGTGATAATCTGTCTTTTTCAACAATAACTTTCTTTAGCATTTCTAAATCCGCATTCAGGTAAGCAGGTAGAAATTGCTTTTGAGTTATATTGATGTTTGGGCTATCTGAAGAAAGTGATTCAATTAGTGCGTTCAAATCAGCCAATCTGTTACTTAATTCAAATCGTTGAGAGTCTATTTTGTTGATCAAATAAATAGTGCGTTTTAGGTCTTCATCAGCATTATTACTTTTGTTCTTAAGGGTAAAGTTTTCAAAGTAGTTTTCGAAACCTTCCATTTTCTTTTCTACTTGAGATAGTTCATTATTAAGCCATTCAATTTTTTGTTTATTGGTTAGGTTCTTTTGCTCATTGCTATAACTGATATACAAAGAATCAATTTTACTAACTATTGCATGTGCTTTAAGGGCGTTGAAATCGGAGAAAGAAATTTTTATGGTGTTGGCATTGAAATTAAGCGGTTCAACCGTAAGATTATTGGTGAGATAGTCAAGCAAAGTTTCTCTACTGTGAATAATAAAATAATAGTCATCGGTAGCGGTCGGATCGTAGGATGGGTTTTGTTCGATGACAAATTCAAATCCATTTATTATGATGGGCTTACCGAATGCGCATGGCTGAGCTGGGCCATCATCACCGAATTTTAGGTTGAAATTATTGCTGCCTGGTTCGAGATCTAAATAGAAGGGAGTGTCCTTTATGTTTTCAGGGAAATGACTGGCTACAACCCGAATAGGCGAGAACTTGTACTTCTCATCTACCAGCACTTTTCCAATGCTAAAATATCCAATTTGAATATCCAGTGAATCGATAACCCTATTGATAAATACTTTAGATTTTATTTGTTCAATCTCGCCTGAGATGATATTCAAGTTTTGATCTTCAATAATAGTTTTTATTCCCAACTCTGTTGCGTCTTGCTTTATGTCCAGCTTCATTTCTGAAACAGATTCATATAATGATTTGGTCCATCTAATGGTCAGGTAAGCCCCTATGTTGGCAGAAATAAAAATGGCCAATATCCAGAAGATATTTTTTCTGAATACAACCTTGAGCTTGTGGAAATCAATTCCCTCAATTTCTGATTGCTGATTTCTGGAATTTTCAAAATCACCCACAGCTAAAATCTTAAAATGATTACGACAAATGAAGCCAGGCTAACCAAAATGCTTAGCAGAGTTCCGTTTTCCCTAAGGCCTTCACTAAATGGTCTCCTTATTGGCTCAATATAAATTACGTCTCCTGGTTGGATAAACAGATTCCCTGATCGGTAACCATCAATGGTACTTAAATCAACAAGGAAAATTTCATTGCCTCTTAAGATTCGGATATTATGTGCTTTTGCGTTGTTATCTAGGCCTTTTCCAAGCGCCAAAACTTCCGTCAGTCTTAGGTTTGGACTTGTCAATGTGATAACCTGTCCACCTGATGCACCTAAAAGAACAGCTCTTTTATTTTGGAAATTAACGATCACAAATGGATCCTTAAAGAATTTGGCGTAAGCCCCTTCAATACTTGTCTCAGCTTCTCTAAGGGTTAGTCCCTCGAGGTGTACTTCGTTGATCATAGGTAATTTTACATCACCCTTTGAATCAACCAGAAATTTAAGATTATCAGTTTCCCCTTGTTGTGCGGTTCCATTTTTGGATAGTTCCGGATTGGGATCAATAATCCGCTCTCCATTATTGGAGAAGACATCAATTAATAGGTAATCATTTTGTTCTATTCGGTAATCCTGGATTACTTTGACCAACTCAGGCGAGATGTCGGCAGATTGAAACCCTTCCGGAGTCTTGAACATAATATTTTGCTTATACGATCCACACGAAGCAGCAACACCCAGGAGGGCGAATAAGCATAACTTTTTTACCAAGTTATTCAAAATGAAGGCTTTTATTTGGGTGAAATTACAGATTTTATCAATAACTCGTCCAGAGTAGGCAGCCCCTGATCTTTTACTGAAAGAACAGGCTCATTTATTCGCCAATCTATTTTTAGCTGTGGATCATCCCAACGAATTCCAGTTTCATGCTGAGGGCTATAGACACTTGAGCACTTGTAGAAGAAGTAGGAATCTTCCAAAGCAGAAAATCCATGTGCGAAACCCTCTGGTATAAAGAGTATTTTGCGGTTGCTGCTGCTTAATTCGCAGGAATAAACATTACCAAATGTGGAAGATCCTTTTCTTAGGTCAACAACTACATCCAGCACTTTGCCATGAATCACGGTCACCACCTTTGCCTGTTCGAAGGGTTTAAGTTGTAGGTGAAGACCCCGAACAATTCCCTTAGCAGAATACGACAGGTTGTCCTGAACGTATTTTATGGTTGAGTTGATTTCTTTAAATGTGGGTTCTTTGAAAATTTCCAGGAACCAACCTCTTGGATCTGAATGTACTTTGGGTGTTAATTCCAGCAATCCTGAGATTGGCGTACTTTTGATTTCCATCCTCAAAAATAAACAATTAGGAGGCTTTCTGAAGGGATGTTAGCGCTTCGAGGTACTTTTCAATCACCACACTTTCATTGTATTCCCTTTCCATCTTTTTACGACCATTTTTTCCTAATTCCTCAAGACATTTGTCGCTCATGGTAGCCATAGCTCTCATTTTCTCAGCCAGGTCGTCTGAGTCTTTTATTTTACATAGCAGACCATTGACTTGATCTGTTACCACATGGTGACAACCAGGTACATCGGTGGCTACAATGGGCTTAGCTGAACTGGAGGCTTCAAGCAAGCTTCGGGGTGCTCCTTCACGGTATGATGGCAAAACAATGCAATCTGCTTTTTCTATAAAATGGCGTACATCGTCAGTGGTCCCCAAATATTCAATGGTGCCGTCTGCGATCCACTGATTGATCACTTTTTCTTCGATGCCACGCTGATGTTTGGGATCTTTGGCCCCTAATATTTGAAATCGGGCATCCATTCCTAACAATTTCAATTTGTTTACAGCCTCTATGTATTCAAATATACCTTTATCTGAGATCAACCGGGAAATCAACAAAAAGGTAAAAGCCTCATTCCTTTTAAAAGCAAATGGCTGAAACTTCTGCAAATCAATTCCTGAGCCGGGAATTAGATCTACTGAAGCCCGGGATACCAGATTTCTTCCCACAAACAGACTTAAATCATCCGCATTCTGAAAAAAAACCTTTTTCGGAAAGCGAAAGCTGATCTTATAAAGGAGGATAGCAATTGCAGAAACCAAGTTCTTTTTTAGAAACACGGTACCTAAGCCACATACATTGTTGATCACTGGTAGGTCAAGCAATGTGGCTGCAATGGTGCCGTATACGTTTGGTTTTACAGTATAGTGAAGCACCATCCCTGGCCTTATTTTTCTATAAATCATCCACAATTCCACAATTAAGGCAAAGTCTTTAATGGGATTAGCACCCCTGCTGTCCATTCTTACTTTATGGTGGATACAGCCGGCTTCAACTAAATAGTGAGTGTATTTATCTACAGGCGCAATGGTATGTACTTCAAAGCCTTTGGCTATCAAGGACTTAACAAAGTTCATCCTAAAGTTATAGATGTTCCAGGAGGTATTTAATACGATTGCGACTTTCATTCTGCCAACAGTAGATTAAAAATAGGCCAACTACATTTCAGAGTATATCTATAGATTCAAAAAAGTAACCCCTGATGGATATTCTATGTAAGTTCTAGGTACTATATCGGGTAAAATTATGAAAAAGTAACTGTTTCAAACAAACTTTATCTTTTAATGCGGAGTTAGGTAATTTTGCTTCTCTTTTAAGGCCTGTGGCCACACCAAAATGAGGAATGTGTGATGGGAAAACTTGCCATTTTAGTTGCTGTCGAATCGGGTAAATCAGATTCTGAAATTACCAACGAATATTTAAACGAGTTGGCTTTTTTAGCTGAAACAGCTGGGATAAAAACAATTGAACGGTTTGTGCAACGATTGCCTCATGCGGATGCACGTACTTACGTAGGAAAAGGAAAATTTGCGGAGATCAAGGAATTTATAGCTGCCAATAGTATTGACAATGTCATTTTTGATGATGATCTAAGTCCTTCTCAACTTAGAAATATTGAAAGAGAACTTAATC
>DATCZR010000221.1:0-21291 GCA_036525835.1 Cyclobacteriaceae bacterium | reverse complement strand
ATGACTTGCACCGGATGCAATTACCACAAAGTCCTCCGCAATGAAATTATAAGCTTTAAGAAGCGATGCGCCAGACACATCACTGATCACTTTTTCTGAAGAACCTGATAGAGTGAGGTTAGAAGCTCCGGACAAATTTGCCTGGGTGATGACTGCCTCAATGTCAACTTGTGCATAAGAAGCCCCAGATAAATTGACAGAAAATTCATTAGCATCAAATCCACCAATAGTGGCTGTGGTAGCACCGTAAAAATTAGCTGCAACCAGTTCGGGCATTGAAATAGTGATATAGGTAGTGTGCCTTCTGTTTCCATTTCTAGTGAACCTGGTAATCAACGTATTACCCACTTTGCTCACCTCCAGATCGTCCAAATTTCTCCGATCTCCTTTGGCATTAACCTCAAAAAAGACTCCCTTCACCACCGTGACATGCATAGCGTCTCCAATATCAAGCCTGTTGAAATCGGATACGATGTAAACCTCCTCATTGTACTGAATGGGCCCTGGATCTTCAATATAATCACATGACGTAATGGTGAATAGAACAATTATTAAACTCGCTAGGAATTGATTGAATGGTCTCATAAAGCCTATTAATTGGTTGTTATGCCCTAAAGACAACCCAAAAGAAAGAGCCCCCTACGTTAAATTGAAAATTTATTTACCTACCCGAATCGGCCCCGATTGAGGTCCCTCCATGGTCAGGTTATCGTCCACCATCCTATTATTATACTGCTGGATGAGTGCCTTGAGTTTACTTTCCAATCGGGCAGTTATTTCAGGTTTTGTAGCAACCAAGTTGTGCTTAAGTGCGATGTCTTCACGGAAATTGTATAAGGTAACGGCCTTTTTGCCATCAAACTGAATCAGGTAATCTCCCAAAAAAAGTTGATAAACATTGTCGGCAAAGTTAAATGCAAAAGGCTCAGTGGATGGATCAAAAGCATCACGACCATACGCGATATAGGGCTTGTCATAGTGTAGGTAACTCAACACAGTTGGCATGATGTCAATTTGTTGAACGATATCCTGTGAGAATAACGACCAATCTTCGCCAGGCTTGAAAAAGAACAATGGGATCGAATAATAACCCCACGCTGAATTATATTCCTGGTAATGAATAGCGGCAGTTGGATGATCTGCTGTGAATACAAAAAGTGTGTTGTCGTACCAATCCATAGTGGAAGCCGTTTTCATGAATTGATTGATAGCATAATCTGTATATTCAATGGTTTTATGAATAGGCAACGGTCCGCCTTTAAACACATTCTTATACTCTTCGGGTAAGATGTGAGGCGGGTGAGAGGTTACCGTAAACATGGTTGAATAAAATGGTTGCTTAAAAGTATTGAGCTTAGTGGCAAAATATTGAAGAAACTTTTCATCCCAGATACCCCATATTCCGTCAAAGTCATCATCATTGCCGTATTCTGTCATGCCATAGTAATCATCAAAGCCCGAAAGATTAGCAAATGCCTGTAAACCCATAGATCCGTTGGGTGCACCATGGAAAAAACTTGTGTAGTACCCTTTTGTCTTAAGCAAGCTGGCGAGGCTATTCACTTTGTTGCCAGAATAGTGAGAGAGTACATAAGGAACCTCAATAGAAGGAATGCTGCAAATTACTGATGGCATGGCATCAATTGACTTTCTGCCGTTAGCCAGTGAGTATTGATAGGCCCTGCTCTTACCGATAAGCGAATCAATAAATGGGGAGTATCCTTTATAATTTTTTATTCCCAGGTCCTTGTTGTAGGCCCCTACAAACTCCTTTGAAAAGCTTTCCAGTATGATGATAACTATATTGTCATAACGGAACGGAACGGAATCCTGAGGTTGGCGAATAGGTGTATAGATCTGAGCAAGCGAATCTTCAGAATTATAGTAGGCTACTTTTTCTATCACATTTGCCTTTGCTGTTCGCATCAATGCAAATGGTGTATTTAGCACTATGTTAATGTCTTTGGGGATAGTTGCGTACTCAGCAGCATTACTTAACGTGATGGGCCTGGTGCTATGTCTGAACCCACCGCGAACGCCTCCAACAAACAGATAAATAATCAGCGGCATCATGATCATACCCCCCAAATAAAACGACCACTTATTTTTTAGTTGAGGGCCTTCTATTCTAATCTGATTTGAAAATTTGATTAACAAGTACAGTAATAAGAAGAAAAATGCAAAACCATACCAATAGTCCACAAAGAATGAAATAAGAAGCGCACCAAAATTTTGTTCATTTTCAAATTGCGAAAAAACAGATACAGTGGTCCTACGAAGCGTGTATTTGTAATAAATATTATCTGCTGTATTTGCAGCCAACCCAATTCCATTGGTGATAATAAAAATATATTGGAGTATCTTCTGATATAAGGGCTTAAACCTGATTGCAACTGGAATGATCGTAAATAAAATGAAGAGTGAATTAAGATACAAAATGGCTGAAATATCAAACTTTAATCCTCCTATTAGAATGGTCATCAATCTCCCAGAGGTCATGTCGGGAAAAAAATTAATATTGAATAGGTAAAAACTAATTCGGCAGATGGTATAAAAGCCCATCAATAAAAGCAGTCTTTTGACGAGGCTCCAATAAATATTTCCCTTTAGCGTTAAGCCTTTAAAAAAGTGACTAATCAATGGTAATTTCGGTTAAAGCAGGAAGCTTAAGACAATATTTCGGATAAAGCGTCATTTTGCACAAAATAAGGCAAATCAGGTCTAAGGAACCCCATTAAGGTTTCAGTTTTTGTCTTAGTTTTGTAATTCTGCAGATAACAAAAATCAACTTTTTAAATTGTTTTTAAGTCCTAAGAACCTAAATCTGAACTGCTCGCCAATGAGGCTTACCTACTGCCTAATGATAATTGTGATGAGCCATTCGGCATTCTCGCAGGATGTTGAATCTTTTGGTGTTTTCGGTGGATTCAACGTCCCCATCACCTTTGACGAAGGATTGCAGAAAGACCCCAGGTTTATTGGAAAGGTTACATTAAGAGGCACACCAGTAGGATTTTCTTATGGCTACGATCGTGTGGCCTTTGGATTCATAATCTCCCCTTCCTTCGCAAAAATTGGCCAGTACTTTATACTTGAAAATACAGTAGGAGGAGATGTGGGTACCCGAGAAGTGAAGTTGGATTACTTCAGTATACCGGTTACCTTAAAGCTTCATCTGAATGACATGGCTTTCTTTCGGTTAAGTGCTGTGGCTGCCTTGAATTTTAATTACCTGATTAGCGGAAAAGAAATCATCAACCATACAGCCGCTAAACTAAACTATCCTCAAGGAGTCAAAATTCCAACGGATCCTGGATATACTGAAGTATTCGATGGCGTTCTAGTACCTGAAGTAATTAATCAGGAATACGTAAGTATGGATAAGTACAATTCTTTTCAATTGTTTGCTGCCGTAGGCTTACGATCTGACTTTGATTTAAATGATGATTGGAGTCTCAATTTCGATGGCCGAGCAAACTTTGGATTTTTTGACCCTCGAAAGAAGGAATACCTTAATCAATTAAAGCAAACCACGAATGCCCCTGATTTATATGGTTCAAGACGGGAAGTTTATCTGTCCGCACAAATTGGAATTGCCAGAATCATTCAGATAAAAAAAAACTTTGAACCCAAACCTTCAAGTAAACCTGTAGCCACATTCAAGCCTTCCGGACCAAAAGTAAATTCTAAGAAACTATTCACCAAGAAGAAAAAAAAGAAAAACTAAATATGTCATAATTCTTTATACGAGATATTTCATACTGTCTGGCTTATCCTTTTAACATTGATTGATTTATTTAAATAAATGGATTATTACATTGATGGATGGCATTTGAACCCTAATTCCACTTTTGTTACATACTTTCTTCTAGGTAAATCTGAAATTTGAGGGTAAGTAGATTTAGCCTACAAGGAAAATCTATTTTAACATTTTCCTCGCATTATTAATTTATATTCAGAATCTTTTCGTTAAATTGTGTGAACAATGAGCCAAAATTATGTCGAAAAAAACGTTTAGGAATCGTTTAGCCTACCTACTAGACTACTATGAAATCAGGGTGATGACCCTTGATGCAAAAGCTGGTTTGTATCATGGGCAGACAGGAAGTTTTTTGCGCGGTGACACTGAGCCTAAACTTTCCACCATCATCAAATTGTCCAAATTTTTCAAGGATGTTTCCCTGGAATGGATGGTACTGGGAAAAGGTAAACCATTTAAAAAGTAGCAGGACAGAAGCCTTTTGGTTGTGGTTAACCGATACTAATCCAGAAGGTAGCTAGTTTTTACTAATCGTTCCAAAAGGAGCATGGAAGTGCCATGTGCTTACTAAACAACTTATATCTCTATCTAAAGAATTAAGACGGGAAGGTCAACATCCAACTCAATACTGACTGGACGATTCCAAATTTTATTCCACCAGCTTCTTTGCCTCCGTGCCCGACAAATCATGTCGGGAGCATATTTTGCCACTACTCTCTTAATTTCCTTTTCCGTGGTGCATACGAGCTCATATTTATGAGAGAAATTGACCTTTGTATTTCCTAGAGGCAACCAATAGTTATACCGCATCTTCCTGGTGTTCGGACCACAATCTATCACAGTGACGCACTTTTCACCAAAGCTTAGCATGTGAAGCAATGGCATGAGTGCCTTTTCCTGAATGGCCTTACCATCCCGAATCATCAATACCTTGCTTGGCAGCTTAGGTATTAACATGGCTGGAACGCTTAATATTGGCAAATTGAGCTCAGACCATTGGTTGATGTTCTCACCCTTCCTTATTACCAGTAAGTTGGATGCACAAAGTGATAATCTTAGTTTACATGAAGTTAGTGGGTTGCCAATACCCACATGACAACTTGAGATGACTATACCAAACTCCGTGGCTATCTCTTTTAATGAATTTAGCTTTCTATAGGCTTCTGATTCTATTTTTTTTAATTCATGCTGAATAGACAACGCACTTTCCGAATTAGGAATATCCCCAATTCCAATGGCATGAAACAAATCTATTGAACCCCCACACATTTTTGCAATTTGCATGGCATACTGCAATGTATTGAAAGAGGCTGATGAAAAATCTACTGGGACAAATAGGTGAAGTTTCTCTTCACTCTTATGGACAGCTTTTTCTACTAACGGTGCTTCTTGCAAGAATGGATTCCATAACATACTCAACAAATTTTAGATTACATCCACCAATTTTTGAGATTTAGGATTTATCGTAGAGACTACGAACGGCAGGAGAGTACGGTCAATGATAGTTACCTCAATGTTTTTGTTTTTTGCTGTTTTTCTGAAATTGTTAATAATCTCCAAAACATCATAATCAATATTAACGGACTCGCTAATATCAATTGTCAAGTGGCATCCTTCCTCAATACTATTGAGTTCGTTAAGAATTGCTCCTTTGTTCAAGAAATAGACTTCTTCAGCCAGGGTCATTTTTATCCTCTTAGTTCCACTATCTATATTTTCAATATGGAGAAAGTGAGAGTTCTTGAAACTTCTCCTTAAAATAATCACTATGCCCAATGAAAGCCCCATCAAAATGCCGAGCAATAAATCCGTCATTACGATTCCAACTACCGTAAAAGCAAAAGGCAAAAATTGACTCCAACCCAATCGATATATTTTTTGAATGTTCTTTGGATTAACCAACTTAAATCCCACCACTAATAATATGGCTGCCAAAACCGCGAGGGGAATCATGTTCAGGAATTGAGGGATAGTGGCCACACAAATAAGCAGGAAAAACCCATGTAAAATGGATGATAACTTTGTTTTACCTCCGGATTGAACATTAACAGTGCTCCTAATAATTACCTGGGTAACCGGAAGACCGCCAATTAATCCCGACACCAAATTTCCAGCACCTTGGGCCACCAATTCTCGGTTGGTATCTGTTACCCTTTTTTGAGGATCCAGATTGTCAGTCGCCTCCACTGACAATAATGATTCAAGACTTGCCACGACAGCGATGGTGATGGCAACTATCCAGATATCGGACTGAAAAATGTAATTAAAATCTGGGAAAGTGAACTGCCCAATAAACTGAGGTAAATTGTCTGCCATTGGCACATTTACGAGATGCATTCCCTCAAGGGAGAGTCTAGGGAAAAATTTTGAGCTTGCTAGTTGGTAAGCTATTCCAAATAGCACAGCCACAAAAGGACCTTGAATAACCTTGAAAAATTGGTGACGCTTACCCAGATGATTGTCCCAAAGTATTATTATACCCAGTGATATGGCAGAGACTAATATGGCTCCTGGTGAAATAGTATCAACCATGGCAACCAGTTCTGAAAATGAATTCTTTCCGTCCATCTGAAGGAAGCTAAGATTTCCTTCATAGTCCCCATCGTAACCAAATGCATGTGGAATTTGCTTCAAGATAATAATCACCCCAATAGCAGTTAACATTCCCTTGATTACTGAAGAAGGAAAATAATATCCTATCACTCCAGCTTTAAGGATGCCAAGCAAAATTTGAAACAAACCGGCTAGTACTACCGCAACCAGGAATGCCTCAAATGCGCCAAGCTTTTCTATAGCACTAAGCACAATTACGGTAAGGCCGGCAGCAGGTCCACTTACCCCTAAGGAAGAATTACTAATCAAACCAACTACAATTCCACCCACTATGCCTGCTATTATTCCAGAAAATAAGGGAGCACCACTGGCAAGCGCTATGCCCAAGCACAGCGGCAGGGCTACAAAGAAGACGACAACACTTGCTGGAAGATCGTTTTTTAAGTGAGAAAAAGGATTTTGTTTCGAATTGAAATTAAACATCTGCACCGCGTAATTAGTTAGGTGCAAGTGTATACTATTGGTATTAGAGCCAGATAAGACTCAGATTAGAATTGCATTAGAATTGATCTCCACCCGCCAGTGGCAGGGTAACGCTTACTGTGGTACCCACATTGATGGTAGAATGAAATTCCAAAGAGCCCTTGTGAAGTTCTACAATTTTTGAAGTCAGCGGAATCCCAATTCCCACACCTGCAATTTTCCTTGCATTTTGTGCCCTGTGAAAAGGCTGTGTCACCTTTGAAAGTTCTTCAGGTAGTATCCCAATTCCTTTATCTTCAATAACTATAGTTACCGTCCCAGTGCTCTTTTGTGTCAGGCTTACCTTAACGGGTTTGTTAAACGAAAACTTACATCCATTATCAATCAAATTAATAAAACTAGTCTCCAGCAAATGAGGATTGCCTCTAATCTCAAAATCAGTATTACGGTCATTGTCAAATTCAATTTGATAAGCCGGATTGATATAGGTAAGCTTTTCCAAACAGGAAATCAATATATTCTTAATACCTACCACTTCCATCAAAAAATTTGACTGCTTACTACTGATGCCTGAAAGTTTAAGAAGACTGTTTACCAGATTATTGAGCCTGTCTGCCTCCTCTGATATCACTTTTAATGACGCAATGTATTGCTCGTTGGACCGTGTGCGTTCCAACGCATATTCTGCTTCTCCAATAATAGTAGTCAATGGATTTCGTATCTCATGCGAAGCACTATCAATAAAAGAGCGCTGTGCTTCAAAGGCGGCAGCTACCCTATCTAACAGATGATTGAATGCAATTGCCAATTCACCTAACTCATCATCAGGATTGCTGACAGTCAAACGCTCATGCATGTTATTGGCGCTTATGCTATTAGCCTTTCGAATTTTCTGAAGGATTGGATTAAGGATATTACCGGAAACACGATGGCTGACAATAATCATTGCCAAAATACAGACGGCTAAACCTATGAAGAGGATAGTCAATAAATGATCCATTAATCCTATTCCAATGTAATCTATAGCCGTGAGTAGGACTAAATAATCCTTACCATGCACATGAAAAACCTTTCCAGCTCCTTGTCGGTCACTTTTCGAAAAAAAGGATTCACCTTTCAAAATCAGGTCTTTCAAAAAAGACTCTGGATAATCTTGGCTAATCTGCTCGCGAAACACATCAGTTAGCTCCACCACCTCTTCCGTTTCTTCAGGAAGTTTGTTTAAGAATTGTTCTTGAATGGTATTGAATGCTTGCTCAGAAAAGTTTTCCCTCTCCAGAAACATTTTTTCCGTCACATCAATACGTTGTTTCAGTCGGTTATCGAATTCATTTTTTCGATATTGGTCAAAGAAAAAATAAATAGCTACCCCGAATACCATGAGCATAATTGAGGCTACTACACTGAACGAAATGGATAACTTTTCTCTTATTTTCATGCCTACTACAACTCAACCCTCTTTAACAACATAGCCCATTCCCACCACAGTTTTAATGAGCTGAGGCTCGAAACCATAATCAACTTTTTTGCGCAGGTAATTAATATAAACATCTACTACATTAGTTCCCAAATCGTGGTTCAAGTCCCAAACATTTTCCATGATATCCATCCGGGACATCACCTTATTTTTGTTCCTCATCAGATATTCCAACAACCGATATTCTCTGGCCGTAAGTGGAATCGTTACTCCACCTCTTTTTACTTCTTTGGTTTCTCTATTTAGCTCCAGATCAAGCACCATTACTTTTTGAGCATGATTAGATTGGCGCCTACCCAGAGCCCTTACCCTTGCCAACAACTCTCTTATTTTAAAGGGCTTAACCAAATAATCATCAGCTCCAATGTTGAGTCCTTCCACTATATCATCGGTGGTGCCAGAGGCCGTTAACATGATTATGGATACCTCAGAACCGAATTCAGCTTTTAACTGTCTACATACTTCCAATCCATTAATTTCAGGCATAATGATATCCATGATAACAACATCAAACTTGTTACGCTGTGCCATTTTCAAGCCGGTGAGGCCATCAAAAGCCTGCGTCACCTGGATGCCATTTTCTTCCAATCCTCTTTTAATAAAAGAAGATACTTTTTGTTCATCCTCCACAAGCAAAACCTTCATAACTATTTAGATAGCATCCATTATAATACTAATTACGGGATTTTTGTCTATAATAATACTAAAAACCAATGGGCGCTGTGACAGAGAAATTTTGATATATTAGTGGATCATGCTTAATATCATCTAGCATTTGATTTTATGGAAAAAAGAATATTTAAAAAAAGAGGCGTAGACTATCCTATTATTGATGGCACCCGAACATTACCTGGAAAATACTATCATAGCCGGAAAATTTACGAGGAAGAAATTGAAAAAATATTTTATAAGTTTTGGATGTATGCGTGTCGAGCAGAAGAAATTCCATCTGCTGGTGATTACAAACTCATAGAAATAGCCAATGAAAGCCTGATCCTGGTTAGGGATAAGGCAGATAAAATCAGGGCCTTATTTAACGTGTGCAGACATAGAGGAACCCAATTATGCACTGAGTCAAAAGGGAGTTTCAAATCCAAGTCCATTCAATGTCCTTATCATGCCTGGACATATGGTCTCGATGGTAAGTTGATTGCCGCCCCACTCATGCAAGAGGGTCAGGGGTTTAAGAAAGATAACTGCCCGCTTCATCAGGCAAGTGTACATATCTGGGAGGGTTTTGTTTTTATCAACCTGGACAAAAACCCCATACCATTTGAAGTGCAAATGGAAGCGCTCATGGGAAAATTTCAGGAATGGAAAATGGAAGAGTTGAGGATCGCTCATCACGTCCGATACGAACTGAATTGCAATTGGAAACTGATACTTCAGAACTATCAGGAGTGTTACCACTGCCCTGGTGTTCATCCACTACTAACAGAACTTACTCCAACTCAATCAGCACAGCACGATGCCAGCCAGGGTGCGGTAATAGGTGGATTTATGGATCTGACCAAAGAACGAGGGAGCATGACTATGAATGGTGAAGCAGCCGCTCCCCCTATCTGTGATGTGGCTGGCGATGACCTGCAACGGGTATATTATTATTCGGTTTTTCCCAACCTGTTACTCACGCCCCATCCTGATTTTGTTTTGTTCCATCACATTACTCCCTTGGGACACGATAAAATCAATAACGATTGCTATTGGTTGTTTCGACCCGAAGTCATCAACGACCCGAATGCCCAGGAAGGAATAAAATCTGCAGTGGATTTTTGGGATCTCACTAACAAGCAGGATTGGCAGGTATGTGAGCAAATGCAGACGGGTACAAAATCGAAAAGGTTTACCAGGGGATATTATTCTGGAAGAGAGGACATATTGCATCAGCTGGATCAGGAGGTACTGAAAGCACTAGGTCATGATGAGCCTGAGGCAATAGATTAGATTCCTTGCCACAAAACAGCTATTCCGAATCAAGCTATCGCAATCAAGTCTCCCTCCAAAAAAAGTAAAGGTGCTTTTTGTTAATCTATGGTTGAATTCTATCTTTGCGGCTCTTTAAAAGGCAATCCCATAAAACTGGTCCGTTCGTCTAGGGGTTAGGACACCAGATTTTCATTCTGGCAACACGGGTTCGATTCCCGTACGGACTACGAAAATAAGATGCAACTAATTGATATACAGTTAGTTGCATTTTTTTTAGCTTGCCTGCGAACCCTAATGCGACCAAAATGGGGCTGGATAAAATAAACCAACATAAATTTTCTGTTTGAAAAAAGTGACCGATTGAATGACAGGATGATTGGCGGAGTGTGGGTTGGATTGGCCAGGTATCTTGATATTAAGCCCATATATCTTTTACTTTTAACTGTCATATCGTTGTATTCCTTTTTGAGTAGTTCAAAAAGGCGTTTAATTGTTGGATTAAGTGGAATGATTGGATTAGTTACTGGTGCTATAGCGAGATTTTTTATAGCTAATACTTCTACAGGTAATGTTTTTATTCCGATCCTTGGTATTATTGGACCGACTATAAGTGTTGTGCTTGGTAAAATCGTTGCAGACACACGACAAAAATAACACTAGATGAAAAAATTAATAATTACGATTTCCATTTTAGCAACACTATCAAGTTGTGACTTGACAACTACCAAATCAAAAAATATGGCAGAACAAAAAAAGAAATCTAGCGAACTACTTTCGCAACAAAATACAACGCCGAAGGTGACAGGAATTGGGGGCATTTTCTTTTTCTCTGAAAATCCTGAAAAGACAAAAGAATGGTATGCAGAAAATTTGGGACTTGAAGTGAACCAATGGGGTTCAAGTTTTGAATTTAGAAATGCAAACAGACCAGACGAAATAAATTACCTGCAATGGAGTCCGTTTAAGCAGGGAAGTGACTATTTCTCTCCTTCAAAAAAAGAATTTATGATAAACTATCGTGTTCAAAACATTGAAGGACTTTTGAATAAACTCAAAAACAACGGTGTGACTATTCTTGACAGTATTGAAACCTATGATTACGGAAAGTTTGTTCACATTATGGATACTGAAGGAAACAAGATAGAACTTTGGCAGCCTGTTGACAGTGTCTTTACTGCGATGGGCGGACAGACAACAAAATAGGACAAGTATCCAATGAAATGACAACAAAAATTGAAAGCCGACTGCATAACAGCACCTACACGCAAGCAGCAGATTCGTGCTTCGTAGGACAGAAAAGTGCTAAATTCAAAGTTCAGTTCTTTGTAGGCATTCCACTGGTAAAAATCCCTGTCTGTGTGCAGCTACAAACCGTTAGGTGTCATTTTATGTAGCAATATCAATGAGTAGACAGTCGAATTCAGAAAACAATTTAGAGGCAAGGTTTCATTGTTTTTAGCCCTCAGGAGTTCTATTTTTGCCACGCATAAACATAATACGCAATGACAAAAGTTGGAATAAACGGATTTGGCCGCATCGGCCGCCTGGCCTTCAGAGCTGCAGTTGGCCGCAAAGACATAGAAATTGTAGGCATCAATGATCTGGTATCCCCAGACTATATGGCCTACATGCTCAAATATGATTCTACCCATGGAAGATTTGACGGAACGGTAGACGTAAAAGACGGTAACTTGATTGTAAACGGAAAGAAAATAAGGGTAACCGCAGAAAAGGATCCTGCTAACCTGAAATGGTCTGAAGTAGGCGCTGAAATTGTCATTGAATCAACGGGCTTATTCCTTACCCAGGCCGATGGACAAAAGCACATTGCCGCTGGAGCTAAAAAAGTAGTTTTCTCCGCCCCTGCCAAAGATGACACCCCAACTTTCGTAATGGGTGTAAATCACAAACAACTCAATGCTCAGCATACCATTGTTTCCAACGCATCATGCACTACTAATTGCCTGGCTCCTCTGGCTAAGGTTTTAAATGACAATTTTGGCATAACTGAAGGCTTGATGAGTACTGTACATGCAGTTACAGCCACTCAAAAAACCGTAGATGGTCCTTCGGTAAAAGACTGGCGTGGAGGCCGTGGTGGTTTTTCGAATATCATCCCTTCATCCACTGGTGCAGCAAAAGCAGTAGGCCTTGTACTGCCTGAACTAAAAGGTAAACTAACCGGAATGTCTTTCCGCGTGCCCGTGGCAGACGTGTCTGTTGTTGACCTTACTGTGAAACTGGATAAGCCTGCCTCTTATGAGGACATTAAAAAAGCCATGAAAGATGCCAGCGAAGGCGAATTGAAAGGAATAATGGGCTATACAGAAGAGGATGTGGTATCTCAGGATTTCGTAGGTGATGCCCGTACTTGCATTTTTGATGCCAAAGCAGGAATTGCCCTCAATGATCACTTTGTGAAAGTAGTAGCCTGGTATGACAATGAGTGGGGATACTCTAACAAATTAATTGACCTGGTACAGGAGCTGGCGAAGAAATAGCAATAGATTTCAAATTCCAAATTCCAAATTTGAAATTTGAAATTTGAAATTCATCCTGGTCCCTAATCTTAAATTTTAAACTTGAAATTTTAAATTTTCAGGTAGACTCCAACTCCCCAGTTGGGTGCTGCGAGAATATTCTGACCGGAGAATGCAAACGCGCCAGAACCTGAAATTCCTATTTTGTCGGTCACCTGGTAATTGATTTCAATGGCAGGAGAAATGTATTCGGTATTGTTACTGAATACACCATTCTGCACAACAGCAGATCCACCATTGTTTAGCGACTGTATAACATTAAGTTTAAAAATGGGTATAAACTTTTTTAAGGTTGCGCCAAACTCGAACCCTAAGCGAACCTCATCAGAAAAGTTTTTGGTACGATTGTTATAGGCAGCATAAACCGAAACGTAAAAAGATTTGGGATACAGCGAATGACTGGCATCTATTCTAATCATCTGATTAAATTCGCCATCACCCGTTTGCAAAATCTGACTATCACCACCAGCCGTCTCTCCAAAAGGCAATCCTAAAACAAGTGAAGCGCTCACTACAACAGGCTTATCTACAATCAACCCGTATTTGAATCCGACTTCTGCATCTCCAATTGAACTGAATTCATCGCCAGGAATAACGTTACCTGTTTGCTTAAATTTGATTTCATTAAGTGTGCTTCTGACAAAAAAGGGGAGATAAACAATTCCTGTAAATCGATCGGTAATACCATATTCGCCATATAAGCTGGTCGTGTACAGTCCAATAGTGGTAATGTCTACAATGTCTCCAGCGGGTCCGTAGAAAGAACCGGCATAGATCATGTTTTGACCCAATTTAAAATAGCCTCCTCTTTTAGGCTGCGGCCATCCTCCCCCGGCATTAAGCGTGTGACTAAAAATAATTAAAATGCCTAATGTCAGTAACCTTGCCATCTTATTGTAATTGAGCATATCCAAATAACACATTAGCGGGCTTGCATAAAATCACGACATACTGGTATTGAGAAGCTGTGGTGCCCGGAAACAATTGCGTGACGTTCCAGGAATGCATACCATTGGTTGATATCTGCCCCAACTCAATACCACCCGACTGAACCGCTGAACCATTGCTTATACTGGTGGAGAGATAAATATAAGTGCCCAAAGCAAAACTGGTCATAAAATCGTTACTGAGCTCCAATATGAGATTTCCGTTTTCAGCCCTTAGCGTAGCTGTGCCACTTGCTTGATACCCACCTTGCTGTACAAAATTGCCCTGGAGTACTCCAGAAACGGTAAAGAGAATCTCATTGCTGTACACACCATCTGCAATTCCGAATACGGAGGCCGTTCCATTACCAACCGCATTCACGGTTCCATCCAAGGAAACGGTGACTACAGCCTCATTGCTGGACTGCCACTGAACCGTACTTGTGGTAATTGGTTCGTCATTGATGTTTTTTATGACTGCAGTAAGCATAATGGACTCACCTATTGAAAGTGAGGTTTTTGTGGCTGAGATATCTACCGCAGCAGCCGCATTTTCATTGATTACCACCGCAATCCGAACCGAATCAACCAGTTCTTTAAAACTGGCAAAAAGCTGTGCCTGTCCAGGCGTCAGTGCCGTCACCTTTCCATCCACATCTACCGTAGCAATAGCAGCTGGCTCAACTTCCCAGGTAACATAGGCTTCCTCTAAAACCCCATATTGATTGTAGAAAGTGGCCTCAGCCGTTGTGCCATTGCCAACCAACAAGGCAATGCGATCTGGGGTTATTTCAAGCCTCTCTCCAACTATTGGGGCATCTTGAACGTCGGTGCCAACACATCCACCTAACTGGATTGAGATCAATATTACCGCGACCGCATTTTTCATTTGTAATAATTTAGCCAAAAATAGCAAGTCAGGAGATCCTTTTCAGGTCAGCAGGAAGACAACCATACCTGTTGAATTGAATTAGTTTTCAAAATCACCGTATTTTAGGGATGAGCATACCGCACAAGACAGTAACTATGTTTTGCGCGATACTTGCTTCAGCCGTGTATGATATATTTATCGGTACAATTCAGTTGCTAAACAACATCAACCTATTCATCCTAAATCAGAGGCAAATAGATAAGTCAAGACGACTATCCATATCAAGATCTAACACCATGGTTAAGGAAGCTATACTCGTGGGCTTTATCATCACTATGGGGATCAATCATTTCAAATATTACGGACTTTTAAAGGAACTACCTTCTCACGCTCCAATAGCCTGTCAGAACCTGATTGGAAGAGGCTTTTTTACTTGCTTTCCAATCCGTTAGATTTGGGCATGGAATACAATCAAGATGTTTTCTTGAATCATCTGGCCCAAACTACTCCTCACCCCTTTCAAATTCCTATTGCCCGTGCGGAGGGCATCTACCTGTTCGAACCCGGAGGAAAAAAATACATCGATCTTATTGCTGGAATTGGAGTAACCAACATTGGTCACAGGCATCCTAAGGTTGTAGCTGCCATCAAGTCCCAACTTGATCACCACCTTCACATAATGGTATATGGCGAGTATATTCAGGCTTCATCCAATATGTTGGCACAATTCCTGACAACTCTCCTGCCCCCCTCACTCAATTGCAGCTACTTTGTAAACTCAGGAACTGAAGCCAATGAGGGGTCACTGAAATTAGCCAAAAGGGCTACAGGCAGAACTGAGATCATTTCATTTAACAAATCGTATCACGGAAGCACTCATGGCTCTTTAAGTGTTTCCGGCAATGAAAAAAAGAAGAATGCTTTTCGTCCCCTGTTGCCAGATGTTCGGTTTATTGATTTTAATAGCACAGATGACCTGAAGCAGATTACCAGTAAAACAGCTTGTGTCATTATGGAAACAGTGCAGGGTGATGCGGGTGTGCGTATACCAACACACGACTTCATGCAGGCCCTGCGCAAAAAATGCAATGAGACAGGCGCCCTTTTAATTCTGGACGAAATCCAGTGCGGCATGGGGAGAACAGGAACGCTGTTTGCCTTTGAGCAGTTTAATATTGTTCCAGATATACTCACTATCGGTAAGGCTTTTGGTGGGGGTTTGCCCATTGGAGCCTTTATAGCTGATCAACAATTAATGAAACTCCTGACATTCGATCCAATGCTCGGACACATCACTACATTTGGTGGCAATCCCGTGTGCTGCGCTTCAGCTTTGGCCACCCTACAAGTAATACATGAAGAGAAAATAGTTGATCAGGTAGAAGAGAAAGGAAAATTATTTGAAGCGTATTTAATTCATCCAGCCATCAAAGAACTACGAAGGATTGGATTGTTCTTTGCCATTGACTTTGAATCAGAAACACTAGTACAAAAGATTGTTAAACATGCACTTGAATTAGGTGTGATCAGTTTTTGGTTTCTTTCCTGTCCGAACAGTTTACGAATCGCTCCTCCCCTGACAATTAATAAAGAAGAAATAAAAATCGCGTGCAGTCTACTTCTTGAAGCTATTGAAAAGTCTCAGGCTAGCTAATTTTCTCTATGATGAGGTTGTGGTTGGTGTAAATGCAAATATCGGCAGCAATGTGCAGGCTGTCCTTCACCATTTCTTCAGCAGAAAGGTGAGGTGCATGTTTTTTTAGTGCCAATGCTGCAGCCTGCGCATACATAGATCCTGAACCAATGGCCGCCACTTGATTATCCGGCTCCAGCACATCACCCGTACCAGACAATACAAGTAGCTCATCCTTGCTGACTGTGATCATCATGGCTTCCAGCCTCCTGAGATATCTGTCCATGCGCCAGTCCTTTGCCAATTCTATGGCCGCGCGTTTCATATTACCACCAAAGGCATTGAGCTTCTCGTCAAACCGATCAAGTAGTGTAAATGCATCAGCAGTGGAACCTGCAAAGCCCACCAGGATTTTTCCATCCTGAAGTTTACGTAGCTTTTTCACATTGCTCTTAGCCACGGTATTGCCCATGGTCGCCTGACCATCACCCCCAATAGCGACTTGTCCATTATGCAAAACTGCCAAAATGGTTGTTGAATGAATTTTTTCCATCAGTTAGGAGCGCCTCAAATTAAAATCCTTACTGGATCTTCGAGTAAGCCTTTAAGTGTTTTAAGGAATGCAGATCCCACCGCACCATCCACCGCGCGATGATCACATGACAAAGTTACTTTCATCACATTTCCAGGCACTAGTTGCCCATTTTTGACTATGGCCGTTTCCTTAATTCCACCCACAGCTAAAATGCAGGCATCAGGAGGATTAATAATAGCCGTAAACTCTTCTATACCAAACATACCCAGGTTGGAAATCGTGAAGGTACTGCCTTCCCAATCACTGGGCTGTAGCTTTTTATCATGTGCTTTTTGAGCGAGTTCTTTTACTTCAGTAGCAATATGAGCCAGTGACTTATTATCTGCAAAGCGAACCACAGGAACGATCAAGCCATCTTTAACAGCAACAGCTACACCAATATGGATGTGTTTGTTTTTACGCATCTTGTCTCCCAACCACGACACGTTTACATCCGGATGTTGACGTAAAGCTGCGGCAGTTGCCTTCAATACAATGTCGTTGAAAGAAATTTTAACAGGTGCAATTTCATTGATGCTCTTACGCGCTTCTATAGCCTTGTCCATGTTGATTTCCATGGTAAGGTAAAAGTGAGGAGCCGTGAACTTACTCTCTGCAAGTCTTCGGGCAATGGTCTTACGCATTTGAGAAACAGCGACATCCTCAAAACTCTCTTCACCCACAACCGTTGGCAATAAGATGGGAGCCGAAGCCATTACTAATTTAGACGGAGTTGAACCCGGTTTATAGTTTTCAATATCTTTTTTGGTAATTCTGCCATGATCCCCAGAGCCTGATATATTACCGATATCATATCCCATATCCCTAGCCATTTTCTTGGCCAATGGGGATGCTTTTACCCTGCCGTTGCTCGAACTTGATGTCTCTTCTGTCTTCTGCGGGCTGGAAATATTTGTCTTATCAGGAGCAACTGCAGCTTCAGGCTTTGCTTCCTCTTTGGGCTCTTGCTGCTCGGCCGACTTCAACAGTGTTTTCCAGTCAGCGTCTTTATCTCCAATGATTGCCAGGACGCCATTTACAGGGATTGATTCTTTTTCCTTGGCACCAATGTATAGCAAAGTGCCAGTATGATAGGATTCGTACTCCATGGTAGCCTTATCGGTTTCTACCTCGGCCATCAATTCACCTGACTTCACCATGTCGCCCACTTTTTTGTGCCATGCTGCGATTACACCATCCGTCATGGTGTCACTCATTTTGGGCATCAATACCAATTCAGCCTTAATGTTAGAAGTATCTATAGCTTCCGCGACAACAACTTCTGACTTTTTGGTACCGTTACTTTTACTATCATCTGATGAAGAGGAACCCAAAGACGACGAATCAGATGATTCTTCTTCTGACAGGAGCTTCTTATAATCTTCCCCTTGCTTACCTACTACAGCCAGCACACCATTTACGGCAACAGAGTCTCCTTCCTTAGCACCCAAATGCAATACGACGCCATCGTTAAACGATTCATAGTCCATAGTAGCCTTGTCAGTTTCTATTTCCGCCATTAACTCACCGGACTTCACCGAATCCCCCACTTTCTTATGCCATTTTGCAATCACACCTTCAGTCATGGTGTCACTCATTTTCGGCATTCGGACTATTTCTGCCATTTTTCGTTTTGGTTATGAATCGCTTAAATAATTACAATCTCAAAAATAGGGGTATTCGGCCGATTTTCAATCAATTTTAAAACCCAATGTTGCCGATTATCACCTCGAAGGTAGGTGATTGGGTCTCGATAGGATACGAATATCGAACCCCAATGTTAAATTGTTGGAGTAGTCTCATCACATTGAAATCCATCTTGAGCTCACCTCCCATGGAAGTGTATGTTCTTTTTATAACACTGCTTCCAACTCCTGAAAAATTAGGCCGCTCTCCATATGCATAATCAAAAAAGGCATTAGCCCTTATCCGTTGAATATTTAATAATGGTCCAATTGCAATATCCGGATACCACAAAGGAAGCGTATAATTTCCTGTAACTATGTAATAATCCTGGAGTCGCAATATGCTGTGGCCCCTTGGTGAGGGCATTTGATTTCTAAAAAGGTAGCTATTGCTCCGTTGACTAAAGAATGTTCTTTGATACCCTCCATAGCCCCAAAAAGAATGGTGGTTCATAATACCCGGAAAATATAAAATGGCCAACGCTGAAAAAAGTTCTCCTTTGAAGTCACTTGCCTGAAAAGGCGTATTCAGGTAATCAATTGATAAAACCTGCCCCCATTTGCTGTTGATATCCCTCCTGCTTCTTCTTAAAAGATGCGTCACATCTAAATTGGCTCGATTAAAAAGCAACTGTCCATTGTCTAAATAAGTAGAAAAGAAAAATCCATTCCCCAGTGTATCTACCTGCAAGAAGCGACCGGCTCCATCTACATTATTTTTAAAATCAGTGACCCTGGTAATTCCCACATAGTTACCCAGCGATACACTACTTGAATATTTAGAATGAGTGGTAACAAGCGGAATACGCAGCCCCACTTCCAATTTGGTTTCCTTCCAATCAAAGTTGATTGTATTGCGCACATTGTTTAACGTATAATTCTCATCACCGGAGCGGTTTCCAAATGAGACGCCTGCATCAATAATTGGATAAAATCCCTGATAACTAAAGTCAGCCCTCCAAAAGCCATTTTTTTCTATGGCATCATATCTATAACCCAGATCAATAACGGTAGTACTCAGCACATCCCTGGAAGAAATACCTATATCAAGGGTATTAAACGAAGAGGTGGTATACGGACCCCAGGTATGAGGATTGATCATACCTTGTGCACGATGGTATCGACTGGTTTGAAATTCTTTAGCAGGAATGTTTTCCATCAAATCAGGACTCCCTTCTTGCTCCGCTAACACCTTACTGAATAAGTTCTCGTGAGTCTTAATCTCCTCCAACCTTTTCCATTGCGATGGATCGAAATCAATTTTGACAACATCTAACCCAACTCCAGACTGATCGTTATAAAAAATAGTCTTGCCATCATCGGAGATGGCCGGGTTATAGGCGCCATACTTACTTGAAGTTACCTGGTAATGCGCTCTTGTAGATAAATTGATGGCGTAAACATTATCTATACCGCTAACGGGCGAATTGTAGAAAAGGTAATCATCGTATAAAAGAGGATGACCTACGTTTTCTTTTCCGGCCTCGTATAAACTTTCTATTGCTCCAGTTTCATAATCACAGCTGACAAGTGATTTATTGCCGGAATCCATTTTAATAAAAACGATCTTCTCTCCACTAGAATTCCACCGTGGCATAGAAATAAAACTGTTATTAGCATTTTCAAAGCGTTTGATCACTTCCCCTGTTACTCGATCCACTACCAAAAGACGGATACCATAGGACTTATCCGTTTCCACTGTTGCCACTTTTGTTCCATCGGGAGAAATTGCTGCAGCAGCATATCGTTCCCCACGCGTAATCCCTTTTGTTTTGCCCTCAAATATGTCGAGTTGCCTTATTACCGAATAGGACCTTGTTTGCCACCTAGGGTCATAGCGATACTCATTCCAAACGAGTTTATCGTCATCAGCTGAAAGCATGCCCGCATCATTAAGTGGACCGGGCACAAATAATTTGTTCTCCATCCCGTTTTCTGATATTCGGACAAATTGGGATATGTCACCGATGCCTGCCTTCAGCACAACAATGCTTCCATCACTCAATTGTTGAGGATAAGAATAGTCAGTATAGGTCTTTGAACTTCGTTGATTTATCTTTTCAAATGGCGTCAAGTCAATAGCCTTCTGCTCTTCCTCCCATTCCTGTTTTACATCCTTCGCCATTTCCTTGTACAAATCGGTTACGTACAAACCAGCCTCCTTTTTAATGGCGCTGGAAAAGGTAAATGGGATAAATGGATAGCTCCACGCACGCCTGGTAATCTCGGACCACACATCAGGGTTTCCTGTCTTTTTCCTAAGGTACGAGACCATATGATAGCCCAGCACATAGTGATCGGGCACGTTGTGTTTGTATGAACGCAGGTATTGTTTGTTGTAACTAAATTTTTTTCCTTCAAGAAAATTAGTTCTAAGCAGTAAATCAAATTCAGGGATTCTGCCTCGGCCACTATGTGTGAAAGCCGTTTCTGTTGCTACCGCATCCCCTTCCCAAAACCATTGAGGCACTGCGACAAAAGCCATCCCTGCTTGCGCAAGTTGGCCGAATAAAAAATAGATCGCTTTGTTGAACCCAACTTTACTCTTTTGAAACTGAACTATATGGCGATATTCATGTGACGATAATAATGTCAGCCAATCATTGTTACCTATAAAGTTGTAGTTCTGAGGGGGCATGGCAAAAAATTCTGATCTTCTGGGTGCCAGTGTGACAAAGCCATTAGAAGTTGCCGATTGGCTATGGAGTACAATTGAAATTTTTTTTGGAGTTACTTCAAGTGAAGCCGCCTCGGGTTCACGAATGTGTTCAAAAGTATTAGCGACCCGCAGCGCTTCCTTTTCAAATCCGGTTGGGTATAAAATCCTGAAATGATTGGTATTGATTTGAAACCACTTCATGCT
>DATCZR010000220.1:0-17348 GCA_036525835.1 Cyclobacteriaceae bacterium | reverse complement strand
GAGGACGTGAACAAGCCACAGCCCCACCTAACTTAGCAGCCAAATCATTTACGAGCGCAATATTATCCTCACTTCCTATCCCCCGGCCTGCGCTTAACAAAATATCTTGCGTAGTGATATCAACATCTCCTGCTTCCGGTTCAATGAGCTGCTTGAAGGTGACAGACAGATTGCTGAGATCCGGTGCAGCAACCTCCTCTACTGCAGGAGATCCATCAACGCGACCTGCATCAGCTGCGAACGAGCCAGGCAGTACACTCACTACATAGCTGTCTCCCTCAAGTTGAGACTCTACGTTCATCTTTCCTCCAAACAGACGACTGATTGTTGTCACCGAACCGTTGCTAACTGTTATCTCTGAGACAAAGGAGGTCAACGACATGTTGTTGTCTATTGAAATGGCTGGGCCAATTTCCATTCCAATGGAAGTATAACCCGTTAATACCAACTTAGGTTGCTGAGCGCCGATCACAGCTGCCGCAGCTTTGGTGTATGCCTCTGGAGAAAAATTTTCAAGCTGTGGCGATTCAATACACAATACTTTGCTTGCGGCACCCAACTGACTGGCCATTCCTTTTACATTATTTCCAATTAGCACGGCCACCAGTTCTCCTCCCAGACTGCTGGCTACTTCCTTGCCTTTACCTAACATTTCAAAAGTAATGTCATCAAATTTTCCCTTGATATGTTCTGCGATTACAAATACCTGGTTGCTCATTTTATTCCCTTTTCTTTTAGTAATTGAACTATTTTAGATGCCTGATCTTCAGCAGATCCGTCAATCATTTGTGCCCCGCCACCACTTTCTGGCTTGAAGAATCGGGTGACCGTAGATCCAGCGCTTGCATTTCCACTACCTGCGGCCACTTCTTCAAGCGTGGTGGATCTCATGATTTGTCTCACTTTGGCCACAGGTACATACCGAGGCGTTTGTCGTGCTGCCTGCACGCCTACCACAAGAGGTAGTTTGCTTTCAAATTCCGCAACCAGTCCTCCTCCGTATTCCTTGCTTACCAAAGCTTTGTCTCCATTCAATTTTACACTCGTGACCACACTCACATGAGGAAGGTTCATGTAGTGAGCAAGCAAAACAGCAACCTGGCCGTCTCGGTCATCTACAGCCTGCACTCCCGTCATGATCAAATCATGTGGCATTGCCTTGATGGCTTCTGCCATGGCACTGGCCGCCTGATGGGCTGAAGGATTTTCTAATCCCGTAATTTTTATGATTTTGTCTGCACCTTTCGCTGCAGCAGTGAAAAGTATTTTGTCCACATCTTCGGAATCTATAGCTATTGTCGTCACGGTGGCGCCAACTTCTTCTTTTAGAATCAGTGCTTCCTCCAAAGCATGATCATCAAACTCACTCAGTTTCATTTTCAGTGACTCCCGATCAAGATCTTTGCCTGATGAAGCAATTTCCAGTTCTTCAACCAGATCAGGGACTTGTTTAATAGGTACGATAATGTTCATAGTGCATGTATTGTTATTAAAATTAAAATCTCAATTGCAAATCTCCTCAAGTGCCAATTCCTGCCGGATAAGCTTGAGGTCATCCCCTTCCGGCTGAAATGGAAAATCACGAAACGACTCACTGGGTTTGTAACTTCCGTAAGGTCTGGAGCAACCGGCTTCTTCTCCACCTTCACTCGGACATCCATTGGTCATGAAGGGTGTGCCCGCATCCAATGAGTCAATGGCGGTGGCTATGGTATTGTTGGTTACCAATAATTTCTTAAAACCATTTTGCTCATCATACAAGATGGCTTCAGGATGTAAGTCATGCTTTTCGATCAGATGCTTTACCAGCTGTATTCTTCTCCACCGCGTTATGCTTGACTTTGGCACATTCCCCATTCGCGAATCAGGCTCTGGATTGAAGCAAAAAAGGTAAGGTAAAATTTCATTGTCACGCAGGTAATAAAACATGTCCACCATGTCCTTATCGGTTTCACCCAACCCCACCACAGTGTGTATGTTTACTTTCCATGGTCCAAAGATTCTCCGTGATTCATTGATGATTTCCCAGTAGTTCTCCCATCGAAGTGATCCATTCGGCACATCGGTCCGATGTTTCCTAAATGTTTCAGGAGTAATGGCATCAAGCCCAACGCCAATCATGTCTACACCCAGGTCTTTAAAGTGCTGAAGCTTCTCCTTATTCAACGTGGGAGGTGCCACGAGAATGGAAAGGGGAGTATTTACTTTCGCGGTAAGCCGTTTGGTAATGTCCACGGTATCGCGGTAGGCATTACCATGAGTTACCATGGAGATGCATAGCCTTGTAAGCTTTTCCTTGTGCTCAGCCATGCGATCTACAAGTTTATCTGTATCTACCAGTGGCCAGTCGACACGAATGAAAGATTTGTCTTCGTATGCACCTGGTCTGGTCCTGGCCAGGCCACAATACCCGCAATCTGACAGACATCCATTTTCATAATTGAGTAGGATATTGATGCCACCGAAATCAAACTCTCTTGAAAATCTACCTGACTGCAGGCGTAGGGCCATGGCACTGGCCGCGCTGATGCGCACAAAATCAGGACTTACCTTTTTTTCAATTGCACTTGCTACTGTTTCTAATGGTATCATATCAGGTGTTTCGAATTACAAGTTCATCTGTCAGTGAGTCACGCATCTTTGGTTACTTTAGGATAATAGCATGAACCTTTGTATGTGTATTTATTTGCCGCAAAGGCTCTTTGGGCTGCCAGCCATATCGCCCCTGTCAATTCTTTAGCCTTAATGGCATATCCTCCTTGTTGCGCAAGTTCTTCAATAACTACATTTTCAATTTTCCTGAAATCCAAAGGACTCCACTTCAATCGAGATTCTATCTTGGAAAATGCAATGGGCATCTCCATGAAGTCTCCCGTAATCAATACACTTTTGATGTTTTCGCCCTTCAGGGCAATATAGGTACGAAGCATGCCGGCAGCAGTCTTTTTTAGACTCATACCATCCATGTCTTGTTGTGGACTGAGTTGATACAGCCACTCATCAGATCGATACCGGTCATCAGCAATTTTTTCTATTTCAAGTTTTTCAGTGGGAGAGAAAGATGATTTTGAAACTTCGATGTCAAACAGTCGCTGATACTTTTTAAGTACAACTTGTTTCAATTGTTCTAGTGCTATGGAGGCATTGGCTTCTCTTCGCACTGTAGTCATTCTTTGTTCAATAGAATGAACCATTTTCTTGTCAGAAAATTTCTGAACAGGAAGTTTGAGCACTTGAAGCATGGCTGCAACATCCAGGTCGAGCAGTAAACTTGTATGAAACTGAATGCCTCCTTCCGGACTTACATATATGCCAAGTCCTGCTATCTTTTTGCCGGCTACCTCCAGGTCATTCTTTGAACGAAATTGGGCATGGATATCAAAATCTTGCAAGGCTTCAAGGATAGGCTCCGAAAATTGATGGTAAAGCTCCCTAATGTGTTCCCATTTGTAGGTTTGTGAATGGGTGGCCAGACAAATTCCCAATTGATTTTCTCCCATGATGATGGCCCCACCTCCAGTCAGTCTCCTTCCGATATCAAAGCCATGGAGTTTGCATGCGTCCAGATCAATCTCAGCGCTTAAATCCTGAAACCGACCACTCAATGCACAGTAGTTGCGATAGGTATACAGTTTTAGTGTGGCAGCATACTCATGGTGAGGACCCACATGGTCATTCACTATTTTTTCGTCGCTGGCCAATCCATAGGCAGCTGATACGTCATGCTCTTCAATATATCGCCATACACTCTTGCTCATAGTATCTATTCAACTCCGCACGAACATGAATTTTCGAAAAACCTGGGTGTTAATCCCAGTGATACCGCATGCTCTATCACACCTTCAGCTGGATAAGCGATGCCATTAAGGCCCGCTTCAACAGCAGCACGGTCAACTGTTTTTTTGTATTCTCCTGAAGGTCGCGCACAGCCAACCAGTATTTTCGTGTCAGGCATTTGAATTCTGGACTGCCTGAAGAAAGCGGCCACCTCTTCGGTATTGGGCGGTTCGATTCCTTTCATGAGCGTCCCGTGAAGAGGCGTGAGGATGACAAGAATAAGCGCATGCACGGGATACTTGCTGATCAGGTCAAGTGCTTTGAATTCACCAAGCATTTTTCCGTAATGCAATCCGATAATAATGTGTGGCCTGATACTCAGTCCATGGTCAGTAAGCAATCTCATGGATTCATCGTAATCAGCTACCGTTAGGTCAAGATGATATACTTCTTTAATGGTCTCGTTCGCTCCGATAATATCCAGCGCCACACCATCGACACCCGCCTCTTTGAGACCGATCGCCATCTCTTCGCTAACCAAACCAGTGTGCATGATTATTTTCAACTCAAGCTCTTTCTTGATTCGGGCAATGTCGGCAATGTGTTTCATGAAAGGTACCTGCCCGTTTTTTTGCGAACCCCCGCTAATGAGTACCGATTCGGTTCCTCCTTTGGCCAGTCGCTCGCACATGGCGTAAAGGCCTTCCTTAGGGTTGAGCGGAAGCATAGGCTCCAGAATTTTGGAATCACAGTGATCACAGGCAAGAGCGCAACCGCCTCCCGTAATGCTTATCGGCAAGAAGGCTTTCGGATTTTTTTGCTCAAATCCTTCTATGTTGTAGCTTTTTAGTCCTGGCGCGTAGAAGGTAATCTCGTTGCCGAAGTGTTGTTTGCGCCTGGCGATGGCTTCAGCCAGTGTGTCATCAATGGTTAAGGTTGTGCTATCCATCCTTTGTCGTTAAACTTCTTCAATTCTGATTTGAACCATGCTTCGATGTGCTCCTTGCCTGCAACCAGGTTGTCCAATTCGGAAGCATCGGTCATTTCAATTTCCATCAGCCATCCTTCATCATAGGGTCTGTCATTGATCAGCCTGGGATTTTCAAGTAGGGCTTCGTTGGTGGTGATGATCCTACCTGAAACAGGAGCTTTCAATGCACCCACATGCTTCTCTGCCTCCACCGTACCAATGCGTTCATGCTGCCTAAAAGAAAATCCCTGATCTGCAAACTGTACGGCCACAAAAGATCCACTCGTTTCCTGAATGAGCGGACTTAATCCAATGACGGCCGACTTGCCATTGACATCAAGCCAAAAATGATGCTCAGGATCGTAGTACAGATGTGCTCTGATTTCGTATTTGTGCACTGTATTCATAAGCAATGACCATTTTATCTAAATTCGTTCTTTATTCTTATCCCATCGCCTCATCCATCAGCTCGGCAATGTCTTTCACCAACAATTTGCCTTCATTGCCGGTCGACTTGACAGCATCTTCAAATCGAGAAACTTCGTATGGGCAACAAACAGCCAACACATCTGCACCGGTAGACACCGCCTCCTTCACCCGATTCTCAGAAAGTCTTTCGTTTACCTGATCGGCCATGAAGCCGTCAAGCCACATACCACCACCGCCACCACCACAGCAATAGCTTTGCTCACGACAACGGCCCATTTCAACTAATTCAATTCCGGGTATACCTTGCAGAATGTTACGAGGTGCTTCATACTCCCCATTATGCCTGCCCAGGTAGCAGGGATCATGAAATGTTACTTTATAATTTAATTTTTTCGCGAAATTCAATTGACTCATCAAAGGAGCCAAGTAGGTGGTATAGTGAATCACGTTAAACTCACCGCCATGTTTTGGATATTCCTTTTTGAATGCATTAAGCGCATGCGGATCAGTCACCAACAGTTTATCGAACTGATATTTCTTTAATGTCTTGATATTGTATTCAGCAAACTCTTCAAATAACCCGATTTCTCCGGCCAAACGCTGTGAATCACATGTATCCTTTTCTTCTATACCAAGAATCCCGAAATCAATATTTAATTTATTGAAGATGCGAGCCAGTGCTCCACTGGCTTGCTTGCCCCTGATGTGATAAGCCGGATAACTTTCCACAAACCACAGTACATCTACCGGTTTCTTAATTTCCTTCATGATGGGAACAGGAACGCCTGCTTGCTGAATCCAATCAGCACGCTTTTTTTGAGACTCTCCTAATGGATTACCATATTCGAAAGTGTTGGTAAAAGCAGTTTGCAATTCCTCAGGTACATTTCCTTCCAACACCGCTTGCTCCCGCACAGCAGGCATGATTTTGACCATGTCAACGGACTTCGGGCAAACGCGCAAGCAATTCATACAGGTAGTGCATTCCCACAGGGTGTCAGACGTAAGCAAATCCGTGCCTACCTGAAGATCTCGGAAAATGCGAAGCGGACCATAATGTCCAACATTATTCACGGGACACACGGGCACGCATTGTCCGCACTGATAACACCACCCCATCGACTCGGCGTTGGCTATGTCAGTTACCTTGTCGAGTGCGCTGGTGTCGTAGTCGAATAGCACGCGTTGTTCGAACATTCGGTTCCATTCGCCTGTCAATGTGACTCCGTCAACTTCGACAGATTCCTTTTCAATGATTTGCTTTTTGTCTACCGGCATAATTGATTAATAATGTATCCTTATCTTGCTATTTGTCATGCAGCTTGCTGCACTTTTAAAACTCCTAATAACCGTCTCGAAAACTCTGGCAAGGGTGGCATCACCTTGTTAAATTCCTGCGTCATACGCATCCGCAAAACAGTATAAGCATAGATCACATACACGCACGACAAAAAAACATCCGTGCCAAACAACGTTCTGCTAATGAACTGGAATTCGGCAGCCTCCGCGATGGAGTGAACAAAAGCTACCCCTTTACCAACTTTCATGTACACTTCGCCATCTCGCTCACCCTCCAAGTCAAACTCTTCGCTGGTAACCAGCGGAATAGAACCTGTCTTCTTCTTTGGATCCCACATCCAACGGCCCCACAACCAGTATTGATCTGGGTTGGAAAAATGCAGAAGCTCTGCAGCCAATTCCGTTCTTAAGCTGGGATGCTCCAAACCCTCCAGGCTGTTGACAAATGTTTGAAATCGATTTTCGATTTTTTCCCTGCCGTACAACAATTCCTTGATGTGCCCTTTCAATCTTTCATGCGGATGAACTTCCAGAATCTGTTTTAACCGCCTGCGTGTAGCAAAGATGTTGCTGAGAATCTCTTCAGTTTCATCGTCCGACAAGTGATCGATACGGGCTGCATTAAGGTAGCCTTGAAATAGTTTGCTCTTCGTTTCAAGGTCAGCAGCAATAGCCACCAATTCATCAGGACTGACGCGGCTCAGCGTTTCCTTCATAAATTCCTTGGCTGCCTCTATGTCAATCAGCTGACTCATATCAGGCAGGTACTGAAGCTGTTCTTAATGATGCGATGGCTTTCATGGCGGCAGCTCCTGCACTGGACACACAATCCTCCAAATCGGCAGGCCCAGTTGCTGCACCTGCCGCAAATACACCGGCTACATCGGTAGATACCGTATTGAGCGCACCTCCAATGGTTTCGATAAACCCGTATTTGTTTTTCTTGACACCAAAAATATCCGCTACTTTTCTTGTACCTTCACTGGGTTCCATGCCTACCGCCAGGATCACGATGTCCATAGGAATTTCCATAGGTCTGCGCATGGTCGTATCTTCACCTTTTACCAATAGCCGATCGCCCTTCTTCACAATCTCTGTGGCAATTCCCTTTATGTAGTTTACTTTGTATTTTTCCTGTGCCGGCCAGTATATCTCGTTTTCCCAGTAGCCGTACATCCTCATGTCGATATAGAAAATAAATACTTTGCAGTCGGGAACAAGCTGCCGAACTTCAATGGCCTGCTTGCTTGAAATGCCACAACATACTTTTGAACAGTATTCATTGCCTATCTGCCGGTCTCGAGATCCGACACACTGGATGAAGCAGACACTCTTTGGCTTTTCTCCGTTCGAGGGCCGAACAAACTTCCCTTCTTTCATCATCTTTTCGGCATCCACCAGCGTGATCACGTCATCGTGCTCATAGTAGCCATACTTTTGTGTTTCTCTGCCTGGATCAAAGTGCTGGAAGCCCGTGCAGATGATCACTGAACCCACATCAATGGTAATCTCTTTTCCGTTTTGAGTGGCCTTCACTTGAAAGTTCCCCGCACCACCCGATGAGCCAGTGACGGTGGTGTTGAACATCAGTGTGACATTCGGATTGTTGCTTACCGCTTCCACCATTTCACCAATGGCTTCTTCCGCACTCCGCATATCAGGTGTGAGTGCTGCGTATTGCGAAGCGTCAGGCGTACCACCCAGTCGATCTCTTTTTTCTGCGATAATTACTTTGTAGCCGATTGACGCTATGCCGCGAGCAGCCTCCATACCGGTAGGGCCGCCTCCAATTACAAGTATGTTTTCACTTGCCATCTTATATCAAGTTAGAGTATGAACTAATTTTATTATTTTCTTTCCGCATCTTCCCATGTCAGGTAAGGCATTTCTCCTCGTTTAATCTTGTCTGCCTCCACTTCAAATTCTGCCCACATTTTGGGATGATCAATTCCTATCTTTTCGAGAAAGCGAGTATTGTCAGTATTGTGCCAATGCAGTTGAAGCACCTTATACGGATGGGCACCCATGGCCAATGCAGCTACCTGTGAATCTGCCAGAACAGGAAGGCCTACTTTTTTACCGTGCGCCTTGCCAGCAAACTGGCTCTGATCCAGCGTAGTAACACATCCTGTGTCATGTGTTACCGTGAGGTCAGGGTTAACTTCCTCAATCATGACTTCGATTTTGCGCTGTACGGAAAAAGATCGTGAAAAATCGCGCGATACCAGGATGTGCCTGAATCCAAATCCGCAGCAGTCATACCAGCTGGAATAATCTCCCACCTTGATTCCTAGTGCCTGAAGTGTTGAAGTAATAATAGCACTTCGTTGCGCTCCATAAATCTCACTGTCGTATACCGCATCTTCTTCCACCAACTTATGATAGTGACAGGCAGGGTGTACCGTGGCCGTAATCATGCTCATGTCAATCACCTGCCGCTCAGCAATACGGTTGCGCATCGCCAAAACCCATTCACTGTAATGCACTATTTCTTCGGGCATCACCATGGGTTTGCCCAATCGCTCCATGATCTTCTTTACTTTCCTTCTTAGCTCAGGCTGATGCACCAATGCGTGCCTCACTTCCTTATAATGACCGAAGGATGTGCCACAATGGATGACTGGAAAATAACCCACTTCATAGGCGGCTGCGAAATTGCGCAACGCTACGGCCGCCTGCGCCTCAGGATTTGATGTGGCTGATGCATAATAATTCCATGCGGTGCATGACGTCTGATCAGTAGGATCGTGATAGTCTAAACCAAAGGCCCTGTTCAACCAGAAAATAGAAGTAGAGTAGCCAGGAATGTGTCCACACTGTCCACAACTCTTATGATGCCACGTTTTTTCTACTGGAATCTTTTTGGTACGGCCAAATTTGGTTTTTACTTCCATGAAAGGCTCGGGTACACGGGGTACTATCCATTCACCTTCTTTCTCCAATTGCAATACGGCATCCCGGATATCCTCCGTGGGTGCCTCTTCCGGTTTGGCTTCAAACTTCCGATCAACGGCCTTTACTACGGGTAAGTGAATCATGCTGTTATTATTTAAGTTTTAATCAAATGACACATCATCATATCCGGCTTCCTCCAGTCGCTCTTCCATCACGTCCACCAAAATCATGAACAAGCCTTCATCAACTCCTTCAATGAGTTTCATGGCACCAGTCATGTGCCAAATCAAATAGAGTTCTACGATTGTCTTGTCTGTGATTTGCCAGCCGGTTTCTGTGGTGTGCAATGTTTCAGGAGGTAAGGCTTTTCGCCATACATCAAGATTATCCGAAATCTCTTTTACATGACCACCCCAATCAGGAAAAGCGTTGGGTTGAAGCATGTCCGGTGAAACTTGTGTTCCCGTAGACATGATCTTGTAAATGATACGTCCATAACCTTCCAATGCCTCTTTGGCGGTTTTCAAACCATTCTTTACGGCCACCTCCCGCATGATGGTAATGATTTGGCCAGGACTGTTTTGACGCGGACACCGGTCACAGGAAAAGCATTGCGAGCAATCCCAAACGCTGTCATTCATCAACGTGTACATCAGGTCCACATCTTCACGCGCTGCTGCCTGGGCGATCACCCTGGGACTAAAATCATAAAAACGAGCAGAAGGACAGGCGGCCACACAAATGCCACACTCATAGCAACCATACAGTACATGATTCCAGCGGTCATCACTTTTTACTTCATCGAACAGGCGTTCCTTTTCCTCATAAGCAACACTGGCGTATTTCCTTCCGCTCAGATCAAGTGCCATTTTATTTTGTCCCATTGCCTTTCTTAATTAGGTATTCAAATTTCTTTTGCCCGACAATTCCATCTACACATTGTTAATCGTAGCTATCTGAACCTTCAATGTGTTTGCAGGCTTTGATGTTGTCTTTTTCTATTTTGGCTTTGTATGCAGCCACTGCATTATCACCGGTAACCAGGTCTTTTATTTCCGCATCAAGCGATTCGGGTTTCATCTTCACCACCCAACCATCGCGATAGGGGCTGCGGTTGATCAATTGAGCATCGCCAGCCAGCTTCTCATTCACTTCGGTGATCACGCCACTGATGGGCGACTTAACGGGTCCAACCCATTTGCCACTTTCAACGGTCGCTATCGGCTTTCCTTTTTTTCTGTCAGTGCCGGCACCTTTGGCTTTGGCATGTAAAATTGGTCCGGCAAGATTTTGAGCAATGTCTGTCATGCCTACCGTTACCGTACCGTCTTCATTCACTTTGATCCAGGTATTGTCTTCAACAGCATAGTGCAATTCCTTTAGGATTACACATTCATTTATTTTTTCGTGTGCCATTTTGATGATTTATTTTTCAAAAGTACATGGTATGATCATTAGTAAGTGCAAGGTCAATGATGCTTGTCGCACCCAATATTTCGACCCCATCAATTAAGTCTTCCGGTTTCATGTTCCACAATTCCAGACTCTGCTGGCAAACCCTCAGTTTTACATCGGAGTCTATGGCCATTTGCAACATGGTCTTCAGCGTGGTGCCACTGCCTTTTACAAGTTCAACCTTTTCAGCTTCTCCTTTCTTCAGCTGATTGGTTCCGTCCATCGTAAACCATACCATAACCTCCATCTCCATGGCAGCTGCCGCCATCGCGTAAAAAAGTGGAGAGTAGGTGCGATTGGGAGTACCCACACCATGTGTTTGTATGACTAAGATTTTTTTTCCTTCGTGATCGTCTGCCATAATGTTAATTCATAAAGTGTATTCAGTAATTTATTTCTATAAGTCACATTTTCCATCCGGGTAGGCATATACAAAAATGTATTGGCTATTTGTGCCAGAGAGCTCATCCAGCAGATAGTCCCTCAGTACATCTTTATTCTTGTTGTAATCTATCACACGCATCAATACAGCCTTTCCATTTTCATCCTTGTCAAGAACTTCCAGCAAAAACCAATAAGATGGATAGTCCTTGTAAAAAAAAGCCACCTCGCTGGCCAGCACCTCTTTTTCCCTCAGGTCAACCATGCCCCCTCATTTTATCAACTGATCTCTTCAGCAACATCACCGCCTCGGTCCACTCATCGGCAGTCATCCATTGATTTGTGCGAGCAGTTCGTGCTAAATAACTTTCAATTCGATTTCTTATTCCTGCTTCTTCCATCGGCGATGCTATGAGTTCTTTTTCAAGTTCTTTCAAATCCCATGCGTGATGATCTGATGACCTGGGATGGAATCGAATCAGCTCCAATTTGTGATCTCGCATTTGTGAGTGCACCTCAATGCCGAAGCCATTGGCTTGGTAAAAGAACCAGCCTGCCCATACACCCGCGTGAATCTTGACCAGCCTGTTTTTATGCTGTGCTGATGACTCGCTAACTTGCTTCAACGCATCGCCTCCCTGCCTCAACTTTGCTTCTGCTTCTTCTATGGCCTTCAATTCTGCTGAAGTGAATTCTCCTGCTATGAGCTCACCACCCAGAACCTGCTCACATTTGTTCTTATAGATAGCTATTATTTCAGCATAGGAAGGAGGATCATTCAACTCACGCTTGATCCAGGTCATGTAGTTATTTATGCTTTCACCAATGGCTTTTCTGAATGGGGCATTAGGAAGGTTCAAAACCTGGGTCATGACTTCAGGGTTGAAGTCATACAGAAAATTACCGGTCACAACTTCGGCTTCACCAATAGTTGCTGCACCACTACCAACAATCTTCTTTCCGTCTACATGAACATCATTGATCGGATAGTAATATGCCTTTATGCCAAAGAACTTATAGGTTTCAATCATGACTTTTGTAAAAAGCTGAAACCGATGTTCTACTTTTCGGGGTAGAAATCCAGGTTGACAAACCCACTGCACAAACAATTGTCCTGAATCAATAAATACCGCACCTCCACCTGTTTCACGTTTGATCACAGGATAGTTATGTCGCCGACAAAAGCCGAGGTCCACCTCTTTCGTCGGCTCCTGAAAGTAGCCTACACACACGTAGGGATCTTCAGGTATCACCACCACTATCGTCTCCGGTGTTGCTTTGGTTAATGCATAACCAAGTCCGTGATAAATGCTTTGCGAACGGTAGTGGCTTACGCGTCCGGCATTTATCCATCGAATAGCCACAGCCTCAAATGAACAAACTCACATTGGCATCTGAAGCATACTCCAAAAACATGGCCGCACCACCCACTTCAGCTTCATCGATGAATTCCTCTTTCTTAAATCCAAATACATCCATGGTCATCTGACAACCAATGAGCTTTACTCCCAGGTCCACGGCCACATCACGCAATTCATTTACGGTAGCCACTCCCTTATTTTTAAAGGTCTTCTTCATCAGGCCTGTAGCCACATTCTCAAATCCCGGAATATTTGCCATCAGTACGTTGGGTATTGGCCAGTTGAAGTTTTGGAATCCCTCAGAACCAAATGGCATCTTCATCGGCATGGCAGGATTACCCAATGGTGAGACGGTGGCCGTCAGGTCTTTCTTCAAAAGGGGAAGACCGTAAAAAGTAAAGAAGATTCCCACTTCCCAACCCATTGCTGCAGCAGCAGTTGAAAGTATAAAAGGAGGGTAGGCCCAATCAAGAGTTCCTCTTGACGAAATTAAGGCCAGTTTGTTGGTTCCATTAGCCATGTTATGTTGAATTTTTAATGCGTTTTCTTGATGACGAACCTGAATTTCCCGCTGTTCTCTGTTGCTTCGAGCAGCTCGTGCTTGGTTTGACGAGCCCAAGCCTGCATATCCGGCATTGACCCGGCATCAGTAGCTACCATTTCCAACGTTTCGCCTACAGCCATTTCTTTGATGGCCTTGGAGGTCTTGACAACTGGCATGGGGCAAAGCAGCCCGGAGCAGTCAAGTTTTTTTGTTACCGTTTCCATAAGCTTATCCCTATAATATTAAATTTTGATTTTACAGTTTTGAATACATTCCAGCACGTCCCTGATTTCGGGCATGTCTAGTCGATAGTAAACATTTCTTCCTTGCTTGGAGGAACGCAGGATGCCGAGATGCTTCATCTTGGTGAGGTGATGAGTAAGTAAAGTGGGGTCGATATGGATTTGCTTCAAAATTTGTCCCACAGAGTAGGCTCCTCCATCTTCAAGTAGCTCCAGTATTTCAAGTCGGGTGGGGTGGGCAAGTCCCGAAAAAATTTCCGCTACCATTCCCAGTTTGTCGTAGCTGATTCGTCTTCTGGTGGCTTCCATAGTTGTGGTGGCTTCCATAGTTGACAGATTATTTGGTGATGACTGGATGAATTAAATAATAATTTTATAATTGAACAAGTTTTCAATTGTTTATTTGTCGAAGGGTGGCTTTCCAAGAACATTAAACATTAAATAATATATACCTAGATAAGTATAGGTATAGTATTGACTTAGTTGAATAAATGTAATTGACTGATAAATAGATATATATATTTTAAATAATAGAGTTATTGTTTAATTAAGAACTTGACACTGCCTGCCAATGTCAGGGATTCTGGAAACTTGAATATGGATACGGGAACCGCACGGGCTCACGCATGGTGTGGGGTGTTTCATCATCTTCATCATTTTTAAAATCCATTGGATCAGGTAATCTTCATGAGCACTATTTATCGAAACCAAACGTGTGTTTTTAATTCATCACAGTAAAATAGATACCGATAAAAACAAAGAAAGATTTTATTTATGGCCGTGCCATGGTATCTGGTGTGGCTGTCGAATTGGTTCTTTTACTCGTACAATACCTGATACCTGATGTTGGCTATTTTCCAGACAAATGACCCGGCCACTCCATTTTTATTCAGCAACGAATACATGATGTCGCGGGAGGGTATATTTTGCTGATACCCGGATTTATCCTGTAGGCTACGGTGCTCTTTCTCATCATGCAAAGATACACCATCGCATCGCCCGCTTTCCTGCTGGTCTTGCTGCTGACGGCAGCAGTAATAGTAGTTGCCTTCTATCTTAATATTGCAGCCAATTGTAAGGAACCCTTTTTATACGCTGGTTTCGACAAAATCATGGGCACTGCTTTGGGCGTAATTGGATACTATGTGGCAGGTAAATCCAATGAAGTAGGGTAGGGACCTGAATAACTACAACCGGTACGACAGGCATCTGGCATCCAATAACAAGCAGGCATCAACTCATCAAGTCCGGCTACCGGAATCTTAACGTGATGTTGACCAGCGGACTGGCGGCTGCCAGCCGTGGGTCAGCCAGCACACGGGCAGGCGCATACTTATTGACAAAATAATTTTCCGGCATCGCCCTCATGGTGAGGTCAAACTTTTTGTTGCGCACTTTCTCACTCTTTAAATCCCGAAGCAGGTTATCCTTCTTAAATCCATATAATACAAGCTGATGGAAAATCAATGCCATGGATGAAGGAATTGCCACCCACGTGGCAGGTGAATCAGGGCTGGCCATTAACGTGACACCGAATCCAATCAGGGCTCCGCCTGCCGAAGAAAGGTTGATGATGCTACCCTGCTTTTTGGTGAGGTGTACACCTCGCACCTGGCGCTGACCGATCAGCGTGCCGGCCACCGCTACTGAAGCGGGCACCAGCCAGATAGCTCTTGATAAATTATTGCTGTTTTCTGATGCACTGATGGCGGTGGCCAATCCCAACCCGCCACCAATTACGCCAAGCGCACTCAATGCATCCACATCTCCCCGGGTATAATCATATTGATTGGCCATCCCCTTTCCAATGAGCAGTCCGCCTACCCCGCCTGTGAGCAGGCCCAATCCGAGCAGGTTTGCATTATCTGGATTGGTGGCCACCATTATCGATCCGCCCACGCCTGTGCCCAGAAATCCATAATGTCGCATGAGTTCAATTTTGCCACCGGAGGTGCTATTCTTTTTTTGAACCTGAAAGGCAATCTCCCCTAGTGCGATGCTACCCATGGTAGATAGGGCTAATATTGCCTTGGTAGGATGTTCTTCTTCCCCAAAGGCCGCGATGCCAATGGAAGCTCCGTACATCAATCCCAATACCTTACCGGTATTGGCAGCGCGCATGGTATTTTCGGTGATGCCTTCGTATTTCCCGGGGTTGATGACCGGGCCCAGCATCCACAAGCCTCCCGTTACAAATGCTGTCCCTACCGCCCCGGGGCCTTCAAACCCGGCAATGCTTGATAAAGCGGCTCCGTAGTAAATGCCATATGCTGCGTTGATTGCCCGGTCCCGGCCACGCCATATAAATTCAGTTTTTTCCACTTGCTGCGGTTGAGTCTGCTGCGGGGATGATGGCGTTACCCTTTGGGGCAAGGCCAGTTCACGATCCCATTCCTCTTTCATTTGCTGATAGATCAGGTGCTCATCTGCAGACAGGCGATTGTAGTAGGTTAATAGATAGGCTTCGTAATCTTGTTTGTAGGCAGCCTCATCGGTGGTAAGCGTTTGTCCGCTTTCCCACTTGTCGAGAATGGTCAGGTAGGCGGGCTTAGTAGACTCCAGCCAGTAGCCTCTGGCCGAATAAAGATTTTGGCCCCATACATTCATGCTCATGAAGAGGGGGATGAGCATCATGGATACCGAAAGCAGTTTGGGTAAAGTAAATCTATTCAATTGAAGTTTGAACGTATCCAATGAATATTTTGGCGTTTTCTCTGTATATCAGCTTATCCTAATTAGTTAAAGACCGGTTACTTCTCTGTCTTCTGGATTTCCTTGATGATAATTTTCTTTCCGTCTTTAATGAGCGTATCGATTTTCACGATGCCATCACCTTCGTCTCCAACCTCAACTTGTATTCGTTTCATTTTAGCATCACCGAACTGCATCATGGGGTGATGCCCGCCATGACCCGATGTTTTGCCCAGCAAAAAACCAAGTGTGCCGAAGATTACAGCCACCAAAAGGATGACTAGCCAGTTTTTATTGAAATTTTCCATGTCAGTATGAATTGCAACTCAAGTATACAATAAAAAACCGAACGCGACCTGCCAGCCTGATAATTACTTACCAAACCTGAATCTTAAATCTAATATCTTAAAGCCTAAGTTCTCAAATCCTTTCACCTAATGTCCTTATCTTGAGTAAGTGATCACCGCCACCCCCTTCGACTACATCGTCATCGGCTCCGGCTTTGGGGGCTCCGTGTCGGCCATGCGGCTCGCGGAAAAAGGCTATGCCGTCCTCGTCCTGGAAAAAGGCAAGCGTTGGCACGCTAAGGATTTCCCCACTACCAACTGGAACGTGCGCAAATACCTGTGGCTGCCGCTACTCAGGTGCTTCGGCTTCCAGAAGCTCACCTTCTTCAAAGAAGTGTTCGTGATCTCCGGGGTGGGCGTGGGGGGCGGCTCGCTCGTCTATGCCAACACCCACATGCTCCCGCGCGATACGTTTTATAAAAACCCCGTCTGGGCACACTTCAAAGACTGGAAGACCGTGCTGGCCCCGTACTTCGTGCGCGCCCGCTTCATGCTAGGCAGCGAACAGTACAAAAAGGAACACGAAGAAGACAGGATACTCAGGTCCGTGGCCGAAGACATGGGCCGCGGCCACACCTACGCGCGCGTGGACTACGTAGGCGTGCACCTGGGCGACCCGCAAAAAAGTACCGACCCTTACTTCAAGGGACTCGGCCCGCAGCGCCGCGGCTGTATTGAATGCGCCGGCTGCATGGTGGGCTGCCGCCACGAGGCCAAAAACACGCTGGACAAAAACTACCTGTGGTTTGCCGAGCATCACTTTGGAGCGCAGGTGCTGGCCGAGACGCAGGTAACCAAAATGGAAAAGACGCCCACCGGCTACCTCATCCATACCGAGCGGAGCACCGCCTGGTGGGGAAGGAAAAGACAAACATTTGCCACCCGCGGGGTGGTGGTGAGCGGGGGCGTGCTGGGCACGCTCAAGCTGCTGCTGCGGCAGAAGCACGTCTACAAAAC
>DATCZR010000219.1:0-7364 GCA_036525835.1 Cyclobacteriaceae bacterium | reverse complement strand
GCACTTATTGGCAAATTAGTGTATCAAGGGTTATTTAAAGATTATTGACATGAAACGAATTGCTCTTTTTCCCGGCTCCTTTGACCCCTTCACCAAAGGGCATGAAGACATTGTACTCAGGGGCCTTAGTCTGTTTGATGAAATAATCATCTCGATAGGCTTTAACAGTACCAAGAGCAATCGTTACTTTGAAATTGAGTTGATGGTAGAAAAAATTGAAGGTACCTTCAAAAGCTATCCTAATATTAAAGTGATCACTTTTTCAGAACTAACCGCTGAGTTTGCCAAAAAACACAAGGCCAACTATTTGCTGAGAGGCTTGAGAAATACAACTGACTTTGAATATGAAAATAGCATATCGCAAGTGAACAGACACCTAAATCCAGATCTGGAATCAGTATTTTTAATTACTTCTCCTGAATTTGCTGCCATCAGCTCATCTATTATCCGTGAAGTCCATCGCTATAAGGGTGATGTTTCAGCTTACCTTCCTTACTCAATCTAACGATCAACATCCATCTCCAGGTTCTCTCTTTTGTGGTAATACTCCTCAAATACAAATTGAATTGATTTGTATGAGTTTTCAAGCGCATGATAGACCTCCTTTTGGGTCATCCAGCGTAGCTCCTCGATATCCTCCTCGAGACAGGGTTTCATCTTGCTGTCATCATTGACATTCATCGCATACCACTTGGTTCGCTTAAGCATATTGTTCTTATTCATGGTATACGTATGCCACGTAGTGCAAATCTTTTCTTTCAACTTCACGGTAATGTTGCATTCTTCTTCTACCTCTCTGACCGCAGTCTGAAGATATGTTTCGCCACTTTCCTTTTTTCCTTTAGGTAGATCCCACTTTTTGAGTCGATAAATCATCAATAGCTTTTCTTTTTTACGAACCAATCCACCAGCCGCTTTTATCAGCTTAAATTGTCCCTTGATGTATTCCTTGATCTCTTCGTATTTTTCGGTTGTTATTTGGAGAGAAATGAGGTTAGTCGGCACTTTTGAATTAAGAAGGGGGAGTAAAATCTTCATATCATCCACAGTCACGTTCTTGATCCAAACATGATGAATCAAATGTGCTTTACCAATGACCTCCTTTTTAGCGTCTATTATATGATTGTACGATCCCTCAGAAGGAACAGAGCCCGGCTTTCTTAATTTGACAAGGGTATCGTTAACGAATAGATTCATGTATAAACGGATCAATTACCATAGTTGCAAAAACATAAATATTTAGCAATGTATCAATACCATGGAGGTGTTTAAATTCAATTATTTTCCAAAGATGCCTGCTATGAACTATTTAAGGACTTTAGACATCCATTTTTTTGCAGCAAGGAAAGATTCCTGATAAATTGCAGCTCAAAGATGACTAGAATAATTCATTCTAAAGCCACTAACTTGTTAATAGAATTGTAAATCCAAGAATGAAATTCATCACTATCAATCAAGCGACTGCTGGCCCAGTTGCCGAGAAATTACTCGAGGTTGAGGCCATAAAATTGAACTATAAGAACCCATTTACATGGAGTTCTGGCTGGAAATCACCTATCTATTGTGATAATCGACTATCCCTCTCTTATCCAAAGATCAGGTCATTCATCAAAGATGCTCTATCACAGGCAATAAAGGAGAGTTTTGGAGAAGCGGAATATATTGCGGGCGTTGCCACAGCAGGTATCCCTCAAGGAGCAATGGTCGCAGATTCATTAAATCTACCCTATATCTATGTTCGGCCTAAGCCAAAGGAACACGGCATGGGCAATCAGATTGAAGGAAAGATAGATAAGGGTAAAAATGTGGTATTGGTTGAAGATTTGATATCAACAGGCGGTAGTTCGCTGAAGGCTGCAGAAGCACTAAAAAGTGAAGGACTAAAAATAATAGGCATGGTCGCCATTTTTACCTATGGTTTTGAAGTGGCCGAGCAAAATTTTGAGAAAGCCAAAATACCCTTGGTTTGTTTAAGCGATTTCAACTCACTGTTAAAAGCAGCGGTGGAGAAGAAGTATCTCGATGAAAGTCAAATGATACATGTAAAATCATGGAGGCTGGATCCCGCCAATTGGAAATAATCAGAATCGCTCCACTAAGCCTAATCCAAAAAGAGCGAAATCATATTTGATGGGATCAATCGGATCGAATTTTTTAAGTGAGTCAGTCAGCTCAATAGCAGTTGCCCAGTCCAACTGTTTTCGGTTGATTAAGTTTAGTTTTCTCGCTACTCTTTCTACATGGAGGTCACATGGACATACTAATTGGGAAGGTGAAATAGAATCCCAAATACCAAAATCAACACCCTTATTATCTTTTCTTACCATCCACCGTAGAAACATATTAATGCGCTTGCAAGCCGACTTTCTCTCAGGAGTGGCCACATGTTTCAAGGTGCGAAGCGGAAAATTATCAATAGAAAAAAACAAACGATGAAAAGAAGCCAGCGCATAGGACACGTCACTATTCCCTCCATCCATCTTAAATGCTGACTCAAGGCTCTTGTGCTTTTTGTAATGCTCACTTAAAAAACGAATAAAATAAAGGCAATCAGTGCTGTTAAATGTTCTGTGTCTAAATCCTTCAAATGGAATCAGATCACGTAATTTATGATTGATAACAAAATCATACGGAGAATTGTCCATCAGAGCCAGGAGTTCCTTGGTTTTGTTGATTATAGTAGTTCGTCGGCCCCAGGCTAGAATGGCTGCGAAGAAGCCAGCTATTTCGATGTCCTGCTTTTTGTGATAAGCATGGGGAATAGATATTGGATCATTTTCAATAAATCCAGGTTGATTGTAAAGCATCACCTTCTCATCTAAAAAGGATTTTAAGTCCTGAGAATTCAATGCTACTTGTAGTAGGTGACCTCGGCTCTAAATTTTGTGTCTACCCCGCCCAATCTATCAAATGCCGACTTTGATATTTTGATGATGATATTACTGTTCACGCCAGTGGCAGGAAGTGGCCCTACTACCCTTACAAATACTTCCCTGTTGTTGAGTTCATTTCTCACCTTGAGTATGGTGCCGGGTTTTGCATTGCGGTGAAGGGCCAGGTATTTTCTGTTGCCTTCAGTACCGTCAATTAACTCTGCCAATCCTGACTCCTTTACTTCATCGGTTCCCGCCACATTTTCTGAAATTTTAACCACGGTTTCTTTGAAGCCAACCGTAGGTGTTGGTGCTGTCACTACTTTATAAGTGGTGTCTTGTGTATTCTCTTTGGCTGTTGATAAGTCAGTACTAGCTACCCTAATCATCTGACCGATATCAAGGTTACTTCCTGCCAAATCGTTCCATTCTTTTAATTGCTGAATGGTCACCCCATAGTCCCTTGATATCGAAAATAGGGTTTCTTTTGGAAGCACCCGGTGATATCCTTCCCTAACAGGCACATTTTGTAGCGGCTGATTTTCAACAAGCGCAGTGGAAGACTTATTTATCATTAATTGTTGACCGACAGATAACGCATTGTCAGTCATCTGATTTTGAGACTTAATTTCGTCAACTGTCAGTCCGTACAATCTGGAAATAGAAAACAATGTTTCACCCGGGGCTACTATATGATAGTCCTTACTTTTTTGTACAGCTTTATAAGTTCCCGGAATGTAAGGTACTCTCAAAATTTGCCCCACTTCCAATCCGGCATCCGCCTCTTTGTTGTATTCAATAATTTGAGATAAGGAAACACTGTATCTTCTTGAAATCCCATAAAGAGTTTCCTTCTCATCCACCTGATGGATAATGAAGGATTGTCCACCAATAGTTTCGAGCCGAAGCGAGTCCGAAAGTTGTGTGGCTTCACTGCCAATTACCAAATGTGAAACCAATAAAACCAGTTTTATCATAGCAGTTCTAAGGTAAAAAAATATCAATTAAGGTAAATAGCATTAATTCCATACCAGATATTTACACAAAAAATTGTCAGTTCCAATTTGACAATTTTGGGCTAACTTTATGCAAGTTAATCAGGTTACTAACGATGAAGAAATTAAAGATCTTATTTTCTATCCTGTGGATATTGGCTGCTATAACTGTATTTGGCCAGGATAAGGCAAAGGTGATGGTGATGGAAATAAAGGCAGAGATAGACCCGCGTATGTCGCGTTATGTCAATTTAGCCTTAGACCATGCGGAAGAGATTAAGGCCGACTATGTGGTCATAGAAATGGATACCTATGGGGGCATATTAACGGACGCCAAGGATATCGTAGACCGTATTTTAGACTTTGGAGTGCCTATCTGGGTATTCATCAATAAAGATGCGGCATCAGCAGGTGCCCTGATATCCATTGCCTGTGATAGCATATATATGGCCGAAGGAGCCACGATCGGGGCGGCAACTGTGGTGACCGGAGGAACTGGAGAAACGGCCCCAGACAAGTACCAATCCTATATGAGGTCCATCATGCGCTCCACTGCAGAGCACAATGGAAGGGATCCAAGGATTGCGGAAGGGATGGTAGATGAACGAATTGCCATTGATAGTATTTCGGTCGAAGGATCAGTCATAACTTTTACTACTAAAGAAGCCCTCAAATATGGATACTGTGAGGCCAAAGTTTCATCAACCGATGAAATATTAAAGAGGAATAATGTAGGAGACTATGAAATCTTGAGATTTGAGGTAAGCGCTACTGAAAAGGTGATTGCATTTTTCCTTAATCCTTTCATCAGTGGAATTTTAATTCTTGTGATTATGGGTGGGCTTTATTTCGAATTACAAACTCCTGGAGTTGGCTTTCCCATCTTGGCCGCTGCTATTGCATTGATCTTATACTTGGTTCCATACTACTTAAATGGGCTGGCCGAAAACTGGGAGATCATCACACTTTTCGTTGGAGTTATGTTAATTATGGCTGAGGTCTTCGTGATTCCTGGATTTGGTGTGGCGGGCATTGCTGGTATTGCGCTGACCGTTGGATCGATGATACTCGTAATGCTCAATAATGATTTCTTTAATTTTGAAATGGTGCCGGTGAAAGATCTACTGATGGCATCGCTTTCCATAATTGGCGGACTTACAGGTGGAATTTTATTACTATTCTTCGGAGGAGTGCGCCTGACCCAATCCAACTTTTTCAAACGAATTTCTCTTATTGATACCCAACTGCAATCTGAAGGTTACACATCCAATTTCAATACAGGAGATCTAGTAGGAAAAACGGGCACCGCCTATACCGTTTTACGCCCGAGCGGGAAAATAATGATAGAAGATCAACTCTATGATGCTTTCTCCCGAGGGGACTACATTGAAAAGGGAGATACCGTTACTGTTTTAGAAATTGAAGGTTCTACCCTTAAAGTGAGAAAGGTTACTTTATGAAAATCCTTGGTCTAATTCCTGCTCGCTATGCGTCCACTCGTTTTCCGGGCAAGCCATTGGCCGATATCGCTGGCAAAACCATGATAGATTGGGTATATACTCAAGCTACCAAATCCTTGAAACTGGATCAGGTAGTTGTCGCCACAGACAATAGAAAGATTTTTGACCACATTAAAGAGAAGGGCGGTAAAGTACTGATGACATCTGAAAACCATGTAAGTGGGACGGACCGATGTGCAGAAGCTTTAATGTTGACAGAAGAGAAATTCGATTACGTCATTAATATTCAAGGAGATGAGCCGTTCATTGACCCGAGACAAATTGATTTGTTAGCCGCACTGCTTGATGGTAAAACAGAACTGGCTACACTCATTAAGAAAATAAAAGATGTTGCTGCCTTGCACAATAGCAACATCGTAAAAGTGATTACAAATATTCATCAGGAGGCTATTTACTTTAGCAGAAGCGCAGTACCTCATTTGCGTAATGTGAAACCAGAAGATTGGCTGAACAAGCAAACCTACTTTAAGCACATTGGCATGTATGGCTATCGTACAGATATTTTAGCAGAAATAACCAAACTTAGTCCTTCATCATTGGAAGTGGCCGAATCATTGGAGCAGCTGCGATGGATAGAAAATGGATACAAGATCAAAGTTGCAGAGACTGAAATTGAATCAGTGGGAATTGACACGCCCGAAGATTTGAAGCGTGCTGTGGAGCAGATAACTAAGAAAACAAAATAATCGTAAATACAGCTTCAATCAGGGAATTAATTCATCCCTTTAAGATACATACCACGCTTACTCGCAATGACAGCAGGACTAATTGATCGCCCTCATTTTAAGAGTTCGTTCGGCAAATTCATTGATTGCCTTTTCTACACGCTCTAAATCCTTGGATACTAAATGCGACCCAATAACATGAGCTCCAGCATCAGGGATCGCAATAGCTTGCCTAAGAGGATCTGGTGTACCTAGTTCTTCATTCATTTGTAACATCGCGCTCACTTTTACTATTGGATCCTGGTGTTCCTCGTCTTTATAGTAGTAAAGTGTTAATGAAGGTTGAGTAACTTTAGCAAATGTCGATTCATTCATCTTTTGCTCGATAAGTTCTTGTAGCTGGGTAAGCGATTCCAGTCGGTATTTTTCGTTCCAATACTTTTGCCTATCCGCATTGTAGTTAATTACCTGATAATCTCCGCCTTTCACCAACCGGGCAATTTGTAGTCCCCACGGGTTATTGAGCAAAAAAGCATTCGGGTCATTGATTTCGATGTTTGGGGACATGTTGATCAATCCATAAACATCATCTGGAAACTCAGCCGCTAGCATTAGCGCTACAGTACCTCCAGTAGAAGTACTCATCAATATGACTTTATCACCGATGACAGATCCAATAGCCAATGCTTCTTTAGCCGAAGCCCAAAATCGATCAGCTGAAAAATACAGAAGTTGCTCGGTGGTATCAATGCCATGATCAGACAGTCGTGGCAGATATAAATTGCAGCCAAACTTTTTAGCAAAATCGACATGCACGGGATCACCTTCCTCCTGTGAAGCTGAAAAACCGTGTAAGTAAACTACACAGCATTCAGTTTTAGCGTGTGAACTATCATTCCAAACAATCCTTGCTTCATTATCAGGTTTTACTTTATGCCTGGATTCATTTTGTTGTATATACGCCTCCAATTCTGCCAGATCAGTTGGAACGGCAGGCATTGCATCATCAAACTTGGGAGCGGCAGGCGCTGGGCCCAAAAAATAAGCCCCGACAAGAATCAGGATCGGAAAGGTGATAAAAACAAAGCGTCTAGACATGAGTAATGGATTGAGAGGCTAAGATATGGAAATAAATTCTCGTGAATTACAAGACTTATTGGTGTCTGCAATTCTCAGTTATACTCAAAACAAAACCGCCTCTTTTCAGAGGCGGTTTTAGTTTAAAAAATCTGACTGATTAGATCAGAATCATAAAAAAAGGCATCCCGGAACCGGCAAAAAATATTTACAACCAACAACCACTACGAATGG